>JANXTV010000394.1 GCA_025352185.1 Oligoflexia bacterium | reverse complement strand
ATTTCGGGAGTCGCGGTAATCGGGTCTTTCGTCATCACTTCGATCGCCCGGAGGTGGAAGAATCGTTCGCGGTGACTCAGAGCCTTTCGAATATCTCCGTCGGTAATGATCCCGAGTAGTTTTTTATCCTTCACGACGAGCACGGCGCCGAGGCGTTTCTGGGTCGCGACGATCACGACTTGGTCCATCGTCGTTTCTTCATTCACCGGCCCGATTGCTTCCGGGCGCTGCATACACGACTCGACGTTTAAATTTAGCTTACGTCCGAGGCTCCCGCCCGGGTGGTTCCGCGCAAAATTTTCTGCGCCGAATCCTCGCATCTTCATCAGGGCCATCGCGAGCGCATCGCCGATGGCAAGCGCGAGAGTCGTACTCGTCGTCGGTGCGAGATTATGGGGGCACGCTTCGATCGAGACGGACGCATCGAGCACGGCGTCCGAGATTTCGGCGAGCTTTGATTTTAGATTTCCAGTGATTGAAATTACCGGAGTTTTCAGCGCTTGGAACGCGGGAACGATCCGCATGAGTTCCTCAGTATTACCCGTATACGATAGGGCGAGTACTACGTCTTTCGAGGTCACGAATCCGAGATCTCCGTGGAGGCCTTCGGTCGGGTGGAGGTAAGTCGCCTGGGAACCGGTGGATGAAAGCGTCGCCGCAATCTTACCCGCAATTTTTCCAGACTTTCCAATACCGGTGACCACGATTTTCCCGCCCCGTTCGAGCGCGGCGTGGAGGAGTTTCACCGCGTGGACCCAAGTCTTCGCGTTCGGTAGACTCTCGTCGGAAATTCCTCGGGCCGTCGCCAGTATGGAATCTCCCTCGAGCGTCAGGGTTCGCCGGATTTCGCTGAGGATTTCGATGTCTTTCACAGATTCGAATATCGGTGGAAGGTTGACAGACTGCAATAGAATTCTGCACACTCTAAAGAGAAGGAAGCACCATGGCTCGACGGCTCCCGAAACAGATTCTCATCTTGACCGGCCTCCTGACGACGGCCGGATTCTCAAGCGGCTGCATGACGGCCTATAAACGGTCGGTCGGCGCAAACACGCAGACGAATTTTAACCGTGTTTTCGTCTCCGACTTTAACCTCGCCTGGCAGTCGACCCTCGACGCGCTCAAATCCGTCCGCCTCGACGTCACGAACCGCGAAGCCGGATTTCTCCAAACTCGGTGGATCGATAACACGAAAGAAAAGAATTTCACGGACGGCGATGGCTCGACCGCGCCGTATATGAAGGCGCAGTACCGATTTAAAGTATCGGTCGCAAAGGGCGTTTACCACGGAAAGAACGCAATCAAGGTGACGGTGCAACGCGAGCAGCTTGCGAGTCGGGACGCACTCGACGATTTCCGGCCACTCGAAAGCGACACGATTGAAGAGAATACCCTGCTTTACCGAATCGGGCGAATCATTCAGGTGCGGACGCGTCTCGCGAAACTCGAAGAGCACCTGACCAACCAAGCGATTAAAAAAGCAGCGACCGAAGACGCACCGCCGGCCGCAACCGTCCCTCCGGAAGCGCCTGCAGACTTACCTCCGAGTCCCGAGGCGGGTGGTCTCGAGGAAATTTAACTACTTCAGAGCCCGGTTCCAGGCCACGGCTCGCTCCTTAAACGGGAGACCCTTTCCGAGGGATTTTTCTTCGAGAGTCTCTATTGTATGGAGAGCGTGAGCACGAATTCGTCCATCCTTCGCACCGTTTAGAAGCGTGAGTAGAGACTGCGCCACCTCGTGGCTTTTCTTCTCGCGTTTCATCTCGGGCGCGAGTTCACGGAGAGCTTCGAGTGCTCGCTGGGGGACCCAGTCCGCACGACCCGCTTTATAGTTTGCGGGGCGATAGTTTTGTCCGCTGGTCGTCGCGGATACGAGCGCACCCTCGTACCCGACGGGGCGGAGGCGAATGATCGTTTCGATCGCCTGGAGTCGAATCACGAGGGCAGGATCCTTTGCGAGTTTTTCTAAAACTTTCGGACCGGCGGGAGAATAGCCTAAGATTTCGATCGATTTTAGGGCCGCGGACCGAACCATCCAGTTTTTATCGTCTAAAAGTGCGACCGCTTCACCGGCGGATTTCGCGCCCTGAATTTTAGTCGTCGCGAGAATAGCAACGTACCGATCCGAATCTTTTGCTTTAGTATCCTTCGAAATATTCTTCAGTCCCGGAATGGCGGACACGCCGTATACGCGTTCCCATTTCGAAATCAGGGACTTAAAATCGGTCAATTTTTCTCGGCGGAAAGTAGCGAGGTCACTCGCGAGAAACGATTCGATCGAATGCTTTTGCTTCGACGAATCGATGGCCGCCCAAGCATCGGACGACGCGGAGTGCGGGCAGACCGCGGGGAGAAGGGTAAAGAATAAATAGAGAAAAGAGGGGAGCGCGAAAAAACTAAGAGTTAAGCATTTTTTCGAAGTCGGCCTGGAGTTGTTCTTCGCTTTTTTCATCGGGTGGAGTCTCCGCCACCGCTCCCGCTTCGAGATTAAAATCGCTCGGAGGAACTTCAGTGGTTGGATCAACGGTGTCGGATTTAGCCGCGTCTGCCAAGTTTTTTTCCACCACATCGACGAGGGACTCGAAGTCGGCCGGATGATCATCATCGTGATTATGCTGATTATCCACGGCTTCGGTCGCGATGTCTGGACTCGCTGGACCGGAGGTGTCCGGCATGATCGGTGCGGCTTTCTTCTCGGGAGCGGCGAGGGTCGGCGCAACCACCGCGGGGGCCGGAGCTGGCGCTGCGTTCAAGGTCGGAGTATTCGCGGCATTCGCCGCAGCCGTCGCGGCCGGTGCACCCTTCGCAACGTCAGCGAGCTGGTCCTTTAAACTCTTATTCTCTTTTTGGAGACGCTTTAAATTCGCTAAATCATCTTCAATGATCGCGTACTCGGCGAGCTGCGCCTCGAGCTGCTTTAAGCGCTCGGCCATGGGTCCGGAACGATCGGGGTTGCCACCCTTTGCGTCGTCATCCGACCCCGAAGAACTTCCGGCGTTCGCCTTCGCGTTCGCGAGTTCTTCTTCGAGCTTCATCTTATCGTTCAGAACGGTATCGAGCGCGTTCGACTGCTCGGCGAGGCGCTTTTCGAGCTCACGCATTTTTTCAGCGAGTTTCGGATCCACCACGATTTGGGTGGATGCTACCGGCGCTCCCGCCGCGACGGCGCCCGCTCCGGAAGTTTCCACCTGGGCATCACCGAGGGACTGGAATCCCGCCATGAGCCGGGAAGTGGCCTCTCCTTTTCCGAGGAGACCAAAAAGCTGAATTCGCATCTCTTCGGCGTCGGCCACGAGCTGCGCGAGATAAACTTTTACGATGTTTGAAGGAATGTCTTTTCCCGCGACTCCGTATTTCCGTTTCCGGATGAGGTAGAAGATCGCGTACCCAAAAAGTCCTAAGGACAGTCCGAGGGCTTCGAAAAGGAGAGCTTCATGCGAGAATTTAGAGAACAAATAGACCCAAGCGTCCATGACTAAGAGTGTAAGGAGTTCCGAGAAATGAGTCAAATCGCCGCGCTCATTCTTCTACAGAATTCAGATATTCTGCGGAAAGCGACAATATACCGCCGCACCCTCCGTGTCGGCGATTACCCGTTCCCCATAAAAACTCCACAAAAGACCCGGGATTGTTAAGATCGAGAGGGGGGGCCGGCTTTGAGACCTAGCCATAAAGTTTACACTCATTCGTGCGTGTGCGGGCGTACTTTCGCTCCATTGATCGCCGCGGTTTTAATTCTCGGGTTTTCCGCGACTTCTGCACACGCGGGGAATCGAAAATTTATTCTCTTCACCGACATGGAGCCCGACGACCGCGTCGCCCTGAATTTATTCGCCGGAGCTCATCCGCCCGAAGAAGTTCTCCTCGTCGGCACGACCGTAAAACATTCGGGTCGAAAAAAGGTCCTCGCTCAGCGACTCCTCGAGCAAGTCGGTTATAAGGGCGTGCCCGTGATTCAAGGACAAGGAGGCCATCCGGAGGTGTACCTCGAGATCGCCTCTTCAAAGGCGGCGCGAACGTACGCCCAGGAAGGCGAAAATATCCTTTCGCCTCGGGAGCTTCAGGAAATCGAGAAGCGGCCGTATTCGAGCGGCGATCTCGAGAGCGCGGTCATTCGGGCTCTCGAAAAGAATCAGGATGTCGAAATTGTGATGCTCGCTCCGCCGACGGACCTCGTCGCGGTGATTGAAAAGCGACCCGATCTGATTCGAAAAATTAAGCACATTCATATCATGGGCGGATGGATTGAGGTCCCGGGCGCGACGGCTCTTCCGGTTCGGCGGACGACTTATAACTGGAACATGGATCCCGGAGCGGCGGCTAAACTTCTCCAGCACGAAGAAATCCCGATGACCCTGTATTCGTCGCACGTTTTCAAAACGAGTTTTTCGGGCGGAAGCATTAACGATAAAAATTACCCGAAAATTATCGACGGTTTTCGAGAGCTACAGACGGAACTTCCGAGTATCGGAGAGCTGAAGACCGCGACGCTGAGCTGGGACCGGCACATCATGGAAAACATTCCGGTCCTGAAGCCGGTGATCGAGCCTTTCGCGGGATCGCAATTCACGCCGACGGACCCATCGGTCGTTCTCGGAATCGAAAACCCGAAAATCATCGAAAAATCTAGCCGCGTATCCATTCGGATGGACCTCGGTGATCTCGATCCGGCGCGTGGATATTCGGTAAATGTAGTCGCGTCGGAAACTTCAAATATTCATCTCGTCGATAAGGTGGATACGGTTGAGTTCGAATCCACGTTCTTAAAACTACTGAAGCGCCTTCCGGAACAAGTTCGGATGAACCAAGTTAACCAGCACGGTTGTCAGCGGTTAATGAACGAAATTTTCTAAATGATTTTGGGCGCGACGCCGTTAATCGAGATTCCACTTTGCGCGGAGCTTTTCTTCGGGCGTCTGAACCACGGCGAGTAAAGAGTCGTGCAGAACCGAATTCGTCGCGAGAATCGCGGGGGAGGTGAGAATGTCCTCATTTCCCTTGAAGTCGGTTACGCGTCCACCGGCTTCGCGCACGAGGAGCAGTCCCGCGGCGACATCCCACGGAGAAAGCCGGCGCTCCCAAAAACCATCGAACACTCCGCGCGCGGTATACGCGAGATCGAGTGCCGCCGACCCCGGTCGGCGAATCGCGCGCGCAATACTCGAGAGCTCCTCGAACGCGAGCATTTCCGTGTGGAGGAGTTCCGTTTTTCGGTAGGTAAATCCGGTCGAGAGGAGGGAGTCGGCCAGTGTTTTCGTCGCCGAGACTTTTAGTTTTTTACCGTTGATAAACGCGCCGCCCCCGAGGGTAGCCGTATAAGTCTCGCGGAGAATGGGGTGTTCGATAACCGCCGCGATAATTTTCCCGTCCCACTCGGCGGCGAGCGAGACGCAAAACATAGGAAACCCATGAACGAAGTTCGTCGTGCCGTCGAGGGGATCGATGATCCATCGGCCTCGCGCCGGAGTCCGTTCCGCCGTTTCTTCCTCCGTCAGAAAGGAAAAATCGGGGCGAATTTTTCGAAGCGCTTTTACGCAAGCTTTTTCACTCTCGATGTCCGCGTTCGTCACGAGACCCGCCCCGGGTTTCTCAGCGATACTGAGCTTCGCGCCGCGGGAGAGTTGGTAGTACTTTCGGAGAATGGCGCCCGAAATCTGGGCGGCCTTCACCATTCCGGCGAGGATTTTTTTCGGATCGGGAGTGGCGTCCTTTGCGCTTTTTTTAGTGGCGGATTTTCTAGCCGGTTTCTTTTTCATGCGGATCTTTCCACGGACTTCTCGAGGACCTTTGCGACACGCCCGAGCGAGAACTGGGTGAACGCCTGTTTCAGTTCGCGCGTAATTTTTCCGGGCTTCCCGTTCGCTATCTTCACGTCATCGATCTGAACGACGGGGAACACTTCCTTAATCGTCGAAGTCATAAAAACTTCGTCCGCTTCGTAGAGGCGCTCCTTCGGAAAGAGGACTTCCCGAACTTCGTAGCCCATTTTTCGGGCGAGTCCGATCGTCGTTTTCCGCGTGATCCCGTCGAGGATTCCCGAGGTGAACGGGGAGGTCGCGATGATGCCTCGGCGAACGTAGAACAGATTAAATGTCGTGCCTTCCGTCATGAAACCTTGCGAGTCGAGGAGGAGAGCGTCGTGGAAACCCTCCTTCGTCCCTTCGAGGTACGCGAGGAGTGAATTCATGTAGTTTCCCGTTTTTGCGGCGGGGTCTTGGGCGCGTCGATCGTTCCGTATCCGGTCGACGATCCGATAGCGAAATCCGGCTTCCCACTGCGCCTCGGTCGGAGGATTCAGGGGTTGAACGATCACCACGAACGTCGTCGGAGTCAGGAGATTCTCCGTACCGAACCCGATTTTTCCGGTCCCGCGCGAAAGGACGATTCGGCAATAGGCCTCGGTATCCCGAAGGCCGGGCTTCGCCTGGAAGGCGCGGAGGGTTTTTTTACACTCGTCCCGGTAGAAGGAGAGCGGCTGCGACAGGCGCAGATGACAAAGTTCGGCTGACTTTGCGAGTCGAGTCAGGTGTTCTTCCATATAAAGGAACTGGCCCCGGTACGTGCGAATCACCTCGTAAAGGCTGTCTCCGTAGAGGTAGCTCCGGTCGAAGGCGGGAATACAGGGAGTTAATGCGTCGACTAAAATTTCGCCGTTCACGTTCAATGCGATCTGCTTAAAATCTTTTTCGTTTACTGAATTCATCTCGAAAATAGGTTACTCCAAAAAGAATCATGCTGGAAGCAAACGAATCTCTACTCCCGAAATCTTCCGGGAAATCCGGCCGCGAATGGCTTGAAGTCATCTGCATCGGAACGGAAGATCATCCGCTCGATGAACTTGTGCGCCTCCTCGATACGCTCGGGACACGAGTGGCGGGAAGCGTCATCGCCTCGACCCGGAAAATCAGTCCGGCGACTTACATCACGCAGGGAAAACTCGAAGCCGCTAAAAAACTGATCGAGGACACCGAAGCGGATGGCGTGATCGTGGACGTTGAACTTTCTCCGAACCAGCTTCGAAACATTGAGGCTTTTCTCGGGAAGCCGATCATCGATCGCCCCGGCGTGATTATCGAAATTTTTTCGCAGCACGCCCGCACGAAAGAATCGAAAACTCAGGTTGAACTCGCGCGCCTCGAATATATTCTGCCGCGACTCGCCCACCTCTGGTCCCACTTCGAGCGTCAGCGCGGAGGAGGCACCGGAAACCGCGGGATGGGTGAGACGCAGATCGAGGTCGATCGTCGTCTGGTGAAAGACCGGATGGGCGTCCTGAAGGGGCGCCTAAAAGAAATCGAAAAAGAGCGGCAGATTCAGCGCTCAAAACGTAAAGAAGTTCTGAAGGTCGCCCTCGTCGGATACACGAACGCCGGTAAATCAACGCTATTAAATGCCCTCACGAAATCGAAAGTCCTCGCCGAAGATAAACTCTTCGCCACGCTCGACTCTTCCGTCCGCATGCTTTCACCCGACGCGCATCCACCCGTCGTCGCCGTCGATACGGTCGGATTCGTTTCCCGCCTCCCGCCCGAACTCGTCGCTTCATTTCGGTCGACGCTCGAGGAGCTGCACGAGGCCGATCTGATCGTCCACGTCGTTGATGGATCGAGCCCGACTGCGCGTGAAGAAGTCGAAGTTACGATTCAGGTCATGAAAGAACTCGACGTCGAAACGAAACCGCGGATTACCGTTTTAAATAAGATGGATCTCCTGCGCGCCGATACCCAAGGGGGGGCCAGCGTGCTCGCCCAATCGCTCGCGCGGCGGAATCTCGCCCGGATCGTGGCGCCGGGATCATTCGCGCTTTCGGCGCTGAATAAGGACGAAGTGGCGCGACTGCGCGAAGTGATCCTTGAGCATTTTAAATCGAAGTTAGAGACCTTCGAGGTTGTGGTTCCCTATACCGAGAGCAAACTTGAAGCGCAGATTCATAAACACGGCAGCGTGGATCATCTGAAGCACATCGAAAAAGGGACTTTCATGAAGGTTCGCATGGATGCGGTCTGGGCGAAGAAATTAGGCTTGGAAAAGTACCGAACCTGAAAAAAGACTGTGTATGCATGGTGTATCACTCGGAGTGAAATCCCGAGTCGTTCGCTTTTCGATTAATCGCGCACGAAGATATTAAATTTACCCACGAATTTATCGGTATAGACGCGGATGTGGTTCGACACGCGTTCGTGAATACCCTCGGCGACCATAATTTTCCCATTTTCATCGAGGCCGATCGGAATCGCGACGTGTCCGTGACTTTTCCCCTTCGGGGCGTCCTTTTGGATGACGACGTCGAACACTTTTCGTTCGTTAAACCAGTCTCGTAAGGTCGAAGTTGTGATTTTTCTCCATC
>JANXTV010000346.1 GCA_025352185.1 Oligoflexia bacterium | reverse complement strand
CAGCCGGTGAGGCTGAGAGTGACGACTAACGCGAAAATGAGGGGGAGTGGCCGAGATCCCATAAGGGGGGAGTGATAACGCGCCTAGTCATAAAAGTAAAGAGGGAGGAGTTCGTGTAAACTAAAACACTTTACTGTTTAGGACGATGAACTCCTTGCGGTGTTGTAGTGCGTTAGGGTACTGATTCGCCTATGAAGTCCTTATTTTTAGCCGTATTCGCCGTTCTCACACTTTCTTCCGCATTCGCATCCACCGCGCCTCGGGTTAACCCGTGCGAGGTCGCCGTCGGGATCATCCCTCGAACGGGGCTGATTTACCGCACGACGGCGAATGCCCTAGAGGCTTCCGCTCTGGAAGAGAAGGGTCTCACCGTTTGCCAGGACGACGATGGAAGCCAGTATGTCGATCCCTTTTATCAAACGGTGGTGACCGATTCCCAGCCGACAGCGAAGTGTAAGAACGCCGAATTCAAAATCGAACTCCTTTACCGCGAAAGCAAGTTAACGCGCTTTATCACGATCTACCGCGCCGGAAGCCCGATCTACACCGAAGATTTCGACGGAAACCGAATGAGCCAGAAGATCTTCAAAACAATCCCGACGTGTGAAGAACTCCGGAAACTTCCGGTTTTAAAGTAATCGTCCGACGATTCCCCGCGCTTCTCCCTTGACGTTTCTGGGCCCGCGCGTCTACTTTGGCGATCCCTGCCCAATCTGCGATTGGAGCCGACCGTTTTACCGGAAGTCATTTTGGTAAAACGTCGAGCAAATCACCGTTTCCGGTGAGGCGTTCGTTTGCCGGTAGTACAGGTCGTAAGGAGCGGTTCCGAGTGGTTTGGAACCGTTGTCTTCCGAAGTAATAAGATACCTCTCGATGTGTTTCCGCACGAGAGGTCTCACCGAAAGGAAAAACTGCATCTCATGCCAACGATCAACCAATTGATCCGTCAGGGCCGCAACGACAAAGCTTGGAAGACGAAGTCTCCCGCGCTTCAGAGCTGCCCTCAACGACGCGGTGTTTGTACCCGCGTTTACACCACGACTCCTAAGAAGCCGAACTCCGCTCTCCGTAAGGTTTGCCGCGTTCGCCTCACGAACGGTTTCGAAGTTTCGTCCTATATCCCAGGCGTCGGCCATAACCTTCAGGAGCACTCGATCGTACTGATCCGCGGTGGCCGGGTTAAAGACCTTCCGGGTGTTCGCTATCACACGATTCGCGGAACGCTCGATACTCAGGGTGTAGCTAATCGTAAACAGAGCCGGTCTAAGTACGGCGCTAAAAAATCTTCCGCCGCTCCTGCAGCCGGCGCTAAGTAAGGGGTGATCCATGGGTCGTAAAAGTTTTATTCGTAAACGGGAGATCAACCCAGATCCTAAATTCCACGACGTCGTCGTCGCGAAATTTATTAACTCGCTCATGATTCAAGGAAAGCGCTCCGTCGCTGAGAAAATCATGTACGGCGCGATCGACATCGCTCAGGAAAAGGGCGGAGACGAAGGCGTTAAAGTTTTCAAGAAAGCTCTCGAAAACTGTAAACCCCTCCTCGAAGTGAAGTCCCGCCGAGTCGGCGGAGCCACTTACCAGGTTCCGGTTGAAGTGAAGCCTGCGCGTCGCCAATCTCTGGCTTCTCGCTGGTTGATCGAAGCCGCGCGGGGACGTCCAGAGCACTCGATGATGGAACGCCTTGCGGGCGAAATCGTCGACGCTGCGAACAACCGCGGTGGAGCTCTGAAGAAGCGCGAAGATACCCATAAAATGGCCGACGCCAACAAGGCGTTCGCGCACTATCGTTGGTGATCAGAACACATTAAGTGAATTTAAGAGGGCCGACTGGAGTTTCCAGCCGGCCCTTTTCATTTTACTTATACGTTCCCAATTGGACGCAGGGATTTTTGACCGCTTCAGGCTCATTCGCGCATTGCGAGTACTCCTGTACTCGCCAGTCCTTTAGGGCTGACTTACTTCTCGGCCATCGTGGCCTCGAAGTCCTGCGCTCATGGGACCCTTTGAAAGGCATCCCTACCTCCTAAATTCGCTGAAGCGGTTTAAAATCCCCGCCTCCAAATGAAAACGAATATCTAAATTGCGAGCTGTGACTAAAGAATCGGCGAAACGGAAATGCCGCCCGTTGCAATCTGGCTGCGAATCCATTCCAGGCGGGATTGGACGAGTGGATAGGCGAAGAGACCTTTGGTTTCGGGTGAGTAAAAATTTGAGTTTAAGTACCGAATGGAAAATGGGATGGCGAGTTCGCCAGATTTGCGCTCCTTGAGCACATTTTCGAGCCATCCGATTCGGGCCCAGGCTCCGGCTTTC
>JANXTV010000317.1 GCA_025352185.1 Oligoflexia bacterium | reverse complement strand
AGGTTCGCGGTCTTCCGAGCAAACCTGGTGCGAAGGTTCCGACGAGCAGGTTCGGTTTCCTCCGGTGCATTCACGGGTTGGAACGCTCGTGCATCCATGGCTATTACAAACTTCACGAGTCGTATCGTGGCAAGAAGGACCGCTCCCCGAGCAGCTGGATCCCCCGCCCTCTTGGCGGCAGTGGTGAACCGTGCGGTAGTCGCACTCCTGGCTGTAAGCCGTATAGGGTTCTTCGCGGGAACAGGTCGACTGATATTCCTGTTCTTCGTAGATCGTTTTCGTCTTCACCCCGTCGAGCGCGAATTGATAAATCAGCTGTGAACCGGTGAAGTTAATTTCTTTTGAGTCGGTGGCGAATGCCGACGCGGCCGCGAGCAGGGCGCCGACCATTAGGGCTGAACGGGAAAGTTTCGTGAATGCGGTCACTGGGAACTCCTTTAGATGGATAGTTTCGTTTACGAGGGGATAGCGAGTTCCGTGCCACCTAAAACTCGACTCTACCCCGCTTAAGCCCCGGGTGATTCGCGCGACGTGACTCCGGTCCCGGATTGGCTCTGCATCGGCGGTAGCAACGTGATCCTAAGTTAGGTTAGACTCCTGGTATCCGTGACTACCGTCGCCAAAAGCAGTCCTAAAAATACCGCAGTGCGTTCAGGATCTTTCTTCGTCGCGATGGGAATCTTTCTCAGCCGGATCTCGGGCCTCATTCGGGAAAGGGTGTTCGCGCACTACTTTGGAAACTCGGATGCGGGCGATGCTTTTAAGGCCGCCCTAAAAATTCCGAACTTCCTCCAAAACCTTTTCGGCGAAGGAGTGCTCTCCGCCTCTTTCATTCCCGTTTACGCACGCCTGCTCGCGATCGATGAAAAAGAGGCCGCGAGGCGGGTGGCTTGGACGGTGGGCGGAATTCTCGCGCTCTTCGTTTCTATTTTAGTGCTCGGCGGAACGCTCGCTACTCCTCACTTAATCGAAGTGATCGCGCCCGGATTTGAAGGGGCAAAAAAAGAGCTGACGATCCGAATCGTACGCATCCTTTTTCCGGGGACTGGGGTCCTCGTCCTTTCGGCGTGGTGCCTCGGAATTTTAAATAGTCACCGAAGGTTTTTTCTCTCTTATTCCGCGCCGGTGCTTTGGAACCTCGCGATTATCGCAACCCTCATCTTTTTCGGTTCCAAGCACGGAATGGAAGGCCTCGCGGTCGACGCCGCCTGGGGACTCTTCGCGGGTAGCCTGCTGCAATTTCTCGTGCAGCTCCCGTTCGTCCTCGGATTCGTAAAAGGGATCCGACGTGCCCGGCCCGAAGACCGCGGCGCGATTCGTGGTATCGGTCGGAGTTTTTTCCCCGTCGTGATCGGCCGGGGCGTCGTCCAAATTAGCGCCTACGTCGATAATATGATCGCTTCACTCCTCCCGACGGGCGCCGTATCCGCAATCGCGTATGCCCAGACACTCTATTTACTTCCGGTTTCGCTCTTCGGGATGTCGGTATCCGCGGCCGAACTTCCGGAACTATCGTCTGTGGGAGATGCGGATGATGCGGCAAAAGCGAAACTTCGACATCGGCTTGAACTCGGCCTCGCTCGCATTTCTTTTTTCGTCATCCCGTCGGCGGTTGCATTTGCCCTCCTGGGCGACACGATTTCCGGCGCAGTTTTCCAAACGGGGGAATTTAAGCGGGGTGACTCCTTACTCGTTTGGGCGATCCTCGCCGCGGCTTCGATCGCACTCCTGCCCGCCACCCGGGGGAGGCTGATTTCTTCCGCTTTCTACGCCCTTCGGGACACGCGTACCCCGCTGAAGTTCTCACTTATTCGAGTCACCCTCTCGATCGGACTCGGGATATTTTCGGCGGTAAAACTTCCCGTTCTGCTGGGGACGGCTAAGATTTACGGAACGGTGGGACTCACGCTTTCGTCGGGTATCGCCGGGTGGGTAGAATATACGTTTCTGAAACGCCGGCTCGAGAAACGAATCGGCGAAATCAAACCCGCTCTGCGCACGCGGAATCGCTCCTGGTTCGCGGCCGGCCTCGCGGGCGTGATGGCGTTCGCGCTCAAGGTCGCACTAGCCGACTTCCATTCGCCGATTCTGCTTGCTGCCTGCGTCCTCGGATTATTCGGGGCGCTCTATTTTATCGTGGGAGCCTTACTCGGAATCGAAGAAGCGAAACGCATCTGTTCGCGGATCGGTATTCGATTCGGTTAGGCCGCTTTTTTCTCGATGAACTCGAGATACGAAGCGTGCGGTCGACCGGCTCCACTACTCGTTCCGCCGTTCGAACGGGGGAGGAGTTGGAAGAAGAGGCGCGGGAACAGACGATCTTTTCGAATCAGCATCCATCCGTCGGCAGAGGAAATTCCTTCCCGGAGGACGGGGTCGATTTCGCCGGGGAGCAGTTTTTTCGCGACGAGCGGAAATTTTAGCGTGAGGTATTCCGCGAGCGATACGCGGTGGGAGTCTTCGAGGAAGACCCAGAAGGTGTTCGGGAAGCGAATCCAAGCTTCGCCGTCGGGTGCGAGGGCGTCGTAGTACTGTTTTAATAGATCGAGTGGCTGCTCGTGGAAGTGGAGGGAGCCGAGATCGTCGATGATGAGTGAGATTCCGCCCTTTAACCGGGTGAGTACGGCTCGAAGTTCACCCGATACGACCGAAAAAGATTCGTGGGTGGGTAGAATCGCCATTTCCTCGGATCGAAAATCACTCCGGTAGAGCATGAGTTTCGCATGCTTCTCGAAAAGTGCTTTCTGGATCCATTTTCCGTGAATCGGACCGGAACAATCGAGGATGAGTTTTCCCGCACGAATTTCCCGTCTCGGCCGAATGGGTACGACATTTCCGTAAGCGCTCATGGCGTCTCCCTCGCTTATCCTTCGTCGTACCGGTACGAGTCGATCGAAAGGATGAGCCGGGCGTATCCACCGTTGCATTCATCCACCTGATTTCCGAAAACGGAATCCTGGAGGAGTTCGCCGGTAATCATGCTGAAGGTTTTAGGTTTCGCCTGGTCTTTAGTCTGGGTGCCGGCTTCCATGCTCACCATGCGGTCGTAAATTCCGGTGACTTCCTTCGTTGATTTCTTTCCGATCAGGGAAAGCTTTAGGAGTTCGAGGGCTTTATCTTCGCCATTCTTCTGTTTCTTTGAAAGAATTTCGGTGTAGCGAAAGTAGACGGTCTTCGGCGAGTAGTTCGTGAGGATTGCAATCTTCACGAGTTCGGCCGTACCGGCTCGCGTAATCCAGCCTCGATCTAATTTCTCGATTTGGTCGAACATTTTCACAAGGTCGTTCGGAGTTCGGCCCGTAAGGGTGGCGCTCTTCGTAAGTTCGATGAGTTCCTTTTCACCGCCGATTTTACCCTGGCGAGTACTGAATTCGTCGTACGTCGCGTAGATCGTCGTCGCGTCTCGCTCGGAGAAAAGAGAAAGTTTCGTGAGTTCCACCGCGGAGGCGGCCGATTCCCATTTTTTCTTGGGGTTCTTAAAAGACCGGTAGGTATCGGCGACCACTCCGGCATCCGATTCCGTAATGATTGAAACTTTAGTCAGCTCGGCGATGAAGTCGCCGTTTAGCTGGTCTCCCAGTTTCTTTTCGATTTCCACGTAGCGGTCGTAAACGATTTCCGTCCGCTTGTTCGATATGAGGGAAGCTTTCACGAGTTCGGCGACGGCAAAGTCGCTCGACCATTTCGTCCGTTTTCCGCGGATCGTTTCGTAACGCTCCATCACGTCAAAGGGCGTGATTTCCTGGCTTTGATTAACGGCGATATAGGCCGAATCACAAAAACGTGCGATCGCACGGGAGAGTGTCGGCTCGTCCGCCATACCATTCGTAAATTGTAATCCGCCGCTCGCAGTTTTGGGGGACGACGTGCAGCCCGTGAGGGTCGGCACGACTCCAAGTACGATAACGAGAATCCCATACCCGAGCGAGTTCTTGGTCTTTTCCATAGACAAGTCCTCTCTCTGTTTAGCCTAAATATGAGTTTCCCTTAATTTTATGCAGTGCGTAATACGTCATCGGGGACACATCTGAAAGGATTCGGGAATGTGAAAAAAATACCGGAAAAATGCGCGCCTTTTGATCGCTAACTCACCTGAGACAGCAGAATCTGAAGAAAAAAAGAAGGCTGCCGTGGATCACTTCGCGGCAGCCTTCTTTAGGTGTAAATAGAGAGGCTTTGATTACTTCAGAATCGCTTCGACGATGGCGGCGTCCATCGCCGGAAGCGAGGAGGCAATCGACTTCAGGTGTTCGTAGATCTTCGCCGCCGGAACGGTATACCCCAGTTTCGTCCAGATCTCCGTGCTCGAAGGATCGAGAGCATCGAGGTATTTCCGGGTTCGGATTTGCGGGTCCTTCGGAGTCGCCGCCGTCCAAACGATTCCGACCATGTCGCCGGTTTCGCGGTTAAAGAACGCCGAGCCCGAATCGCCGTGCGAGATGTCGCAGCCGTGCGCGAAGGACCACGCCTTATAGGGCCCTGGATTAATCGTGTCCGGATCTCCCATGAAGAGAAAGTCGTCGGTATTCGAATAAACCTTACAGTCGTTATCCATGTTCACCATCATGTCGCGCTGGCCGGCATTCTTCGCAATTCCAAATCCGACCGTCAGGAGGTTGGTTCCACGTTCTAGTTTTTTATCGAATGCGAAGTTCACTCCGTTTCCGTCGAAGTACTTCTGCTGGGAGGCGGGTATATCGAGCACGATCATACCGAAGTCGATATCGGTCCAATGCCCGATGATGCGCTTACATTTTACGGTGATAGACTTATCCGCGAGAAACGGAAAAGTCAGTTTTACAAATCGATTACATCCGACGCCGTCCACGACGTGGTGATTCGTTCCGAGGACGTATTCGCCGTTAAATTTTCCCATGAAAAATCCGGTAGCGCCGCCGCCGAGTCCCGAATATTTTGCCGTCGCGCGCGCCGCCCGTTTTAAGGCGGCCGATCCTGCTTTTACGTCGGCCGCTTTCAGCGGGAGTTTCCCCCAAACATCGCCGATTTGGTAATCTTCGACGTCACCGAAAGTTTTCGTTGGCAGAAAGCTTTTAAAATCCGAACGGCCGCCGAGCGCCGGCACTCCGGCCGATGCAGATGCGATCGAAAGAATCGTTCCGAGAATCATTCCCGAAAGAAGTGAATTCAGTACACGTTTCATAGAACCCCCCAAGGTCGAATGAGCTTTCCGGTTATTTGAAGTCGGGAAAGCTTTCGCCGAGATAGTTCACGTTTGCCTGGGAGGTGGCAACTTTCTTTTTCAGAACTTCGAGTACCGTTTCTGGAACGGGGTCTTCGCAGTGCGAAAGAGTTTCGAGTTTTTCCTGCGTATCCTTCGTAAAAAGGATCTCGGCGTCGTAGAGCTTCCGAAAGTTTGCTTTTGCCGGGGCGGCTTTCGTATCCGCTTCAAGGGTGGCCTTCCGCGTTTCGCTTTCGCTGATCTCTTTCAATAGAAGAGTCGAGGTGGTTTTCCCGCAGCGATCGTTCGGAGTATTTTTTACTTCGAGAGTCGCCGCGAGTTTAGGCTCCGTTTTAGAACATCCCCCGAGTGCTATGAGTCCGGCGAAAAGCAGGAAGGAGAACGCCGTAATTGGGGGGGAGAAGTGTCGCATCGCTCTTACATTATGGCATAGGTTTTAATGTGCCACTCGGCAAAAAAGGAGAGAACGCGGCTTTAAATCGAAGAGAAGTGGCCCGCGGGAAAATGACGGTAAAAAAGATCGTCGGATTTCCTCGCGGTAGTTCACCGGATCGGATTCGCGCGACTCGGCGTGCAGATACCGCGACTGCGAGAAGAGGTGAGCGAGGAATTCCTCGAGCCCGAGTAATTCCCGCCAGATCGGTTTTTCGTCGCCGAGAGATTGCCACCCGGCCGAATTTCGAAATCCCGAAGTCAGGTCGGCGAGAGTGCCGCGTGGTGATTGGACCGGCGCTTTCCATTCAAGATTAAAGCGCCGGCGAACCGTTTCGTGGAGATTCGGATCGGTAATGCATTTTGGAAATTGGTATTCGTAGATGAAAAGAGCGCCGCCCGGACGAAGGACGCGG
>JANXTV010000316.1 GCA_025352185.1 Oligoflexia bacterium | reverse complement strand
CGGCGGCGGTGGCCTGATCGCCGGCAGTGCGCTCGCGGCTCGGCACTTTGCGCCGGAATGTCGCGTAATCGGATCCGAGCCCGAAACCGGCAACGATGGCCAGCAGTCCTTTCTGAAGGGAGAGCGCGTGAAAATCGCGGTTCCCGAAACGATTGCGGATGGCGCAAGAACGCAGGTCCTTGGCCACCTTTCCTTCCCCATCATCCAGAAATACGTCCATTCGTTCGGGACCGTAAGTGACTCCGAGCTCTGTGCCCAGATGCGGTTTTTCATGGAGAAATTAAAAATCGTTGTCGAACCCACGGGCTGCCTCTCGGCGGCACTGGCGCTATCGGGGAAATTTAATTTAACCGGAAAAAAAGTAGGCGTGATCGTGAGCGGCGGAAACGTCGGAACCGAAATGTTCTCCGAGTGTCTCGCGCGCGCGATAGAATCTTAATCGTCGCCGTGGCCGGATGCACGCACGACTTCGATCGCTCCGCCGACCGATTCGGCCTGCGGGAGGGTTACTTTCTTCTCCACGCGCAGGCGCGTGAGTGCCTGCTCGACTTTTAGAATCGCCGGATCGAAATCTTTTCCGAGCACACTCATTACGCCTTCGAGTACGAGGTGGCTGCCGTCACGCTGGGAAGTGTGGGCGAGAAAATCCGCGATCGTGCGCAGTTGCTCGTCGGAAGGGCTCCGGCTCTGGAGAATTTTACTGATCGATGCCGCGCCCGAATTTAAAAGCGCACTTTCGGCAATTTCGAGGGTGCGGCGTTCTTTCGTCGCGGCCCGAGCACTGCGCGAGGATTTCGATTTTAAGAATTGGACCTTAATCGCTTCTAAGTTCGAAGCCTCTTCCGCGTTTCCCGCATATCCCGAAATCGAAACGAGCGAGAGGGAAAAACTGAGAAGGACCAGGAGAGACCTAATGTTTAGTTTTGTCATAGACATAGATTCCTATTAGTTTTCGCGGTGCCGGCGCGTACTTCGTCTTTAAGTCTAAAGGAGTCGCGGCACAGTAGTCACTACAGTATTCGTACCGGCTAGTACGGATTTCAATGTGTCCCGCCCCTTTCGGTCCGCCGTTATAGACGAGGATGGCTCCGATCGGCGCGTTCGCACTCGTATACCCGTAGGGCGGCACTTTTACGTCGATATAACCGAGTTTCTTTAGGGTGCCGCTTTCGTGCGCTTTTCGGGCGGGAGATTCCGCCCAGCGGTGCTTTACCATTCCGGCCGCGACGAGGGCATCCTTCACGGCTCGGTAACACCAGCCCTTTCCGTGGGACGAACCGGACATCCAACGCCCGTGGACGTTCTTCCGTCGCATCTCCGCCTGGTGATGAACAGCCTTCGTCAGCTTTCCGAGCATCGGCTCTTTCATGTCAAACTCCGAGCCGGGTTCCGGGTCGTCATCGTCTTTCGGTACGTAATTCTCTTTTGCAGTATTATCGACATTTTCTTCGGTATTTACGGTCTTTTCCTCGGCTTCCGGTTCGGGAGTTGGTGATGGATCTTCTTCCGGAAGTTTTTCCGCCGGTTTCCGGAGGAGGCTTTCTCCGATCGAGCGGTTCAGGACTTTCATCCAGTCCAGTTGCGGAACTTCGGAATTTCCAACTGAGCACGACTCGTCGTTTTCGTTACCGCCGGCGCGCGCGCGCGGACTCCCGATTCCGAGGAGTGAAATCGTCGTCAAAATAATGACCGTAATGTTCCGCGGTTTCCGCATAGCTACCTCTACTTAACGACGGAACGCCGAGAATTCTTAATCGTCACCGTAATTAAAAAGAAGATCGAGCACTTCGAGCATCGCGATCTCGTCGCAGTAGCGATGTCGCCCGAGTATTCCGTGAGAGTAATGCCGGCTAAATGCGTTCTGAAGATCGGCATCGAATTGGCGAACGCGATCGAGAGATTTTCGCATATCGGGGGTGCGGGGAGCATCTGCGAGTTCGCCCGGATCAAACCACACATGCTCGCAGTCGAGGCAGACATCGACTTCGTACATCCCCACTCGGCTCATCTGATTTACGGGCGTCATCGACTTTCGGCACCCGGGACAGAGGACCTTTCCGCGGACAGGATTCGCCCGGGCGGCGTCGACGATCTTTACGACGTGGGCGGACTGAACCTTTTCGGTGAGGAGTCGAAAGGGAATGGCGGCACCCTTACACTTTCCGCAGAAATAGAGAATCCGTGTCTTATCCGACTGTTCCTCTAAGGC
>JANXTV010000313.1 GCA_025352185.1 Oligoflexia bacterium | reverse complement strand
CCATGAGGAGGAAACTTTGTTTTTCTCCTAGGAAAGACTGAACTTTTCGACGGTTTCCGCGTTCGACATTAAAGAGGGCAAGGGCCCACTGGTCAGGAGTAATTCGTCCGCAGAACTCCTTAAGGAGGTCGTCACTCTCTTCGAAGATCGCGTAGAAGGGAGGACGAAGTCGGTGAATCATCGAATCCCCCTTCGACGCGAGGTAAATTTCCCGTTCTTCTTCCGGGGAAGCGAACTTTAAATATTCGAAAAGCTCGGACTCGGCCTTCTGACGTTTGAAATCTTCCAGATTTCCGAGCGGCCGAATATCCTCGGCATTTTTCGAAACTTCCTTCGCCTTAGCTTCGGAGATTTCCGCGAGCCGAATGTTTGGATCGAGTAGATCGGCCCAAGCGCCGGGAAATGCTTTTCGAGCCGCCGAAATAGCTACGCTTTTCGGGAGGTGTGAAAGGATGGTCATCGACACGTCGCGCGGATAGGTACGGAGGAAATCCGGAATTAAGCTCCCCACACGCCAAACCTTAATCACCATTTCTTCGATGGCACCATTCCGGCCCGTATCGGGCTGGCGAATGAGGCGTTGGAGTATTTCAATTTCGTCCATCGATACCATGCCGGGAGAGTTCAGGGCCTTAAACCAACAATCGCTGGCGCCGAAAGAATACAGTTTAGATTGGAGCGGGAGTGGGAGTTCGGAAAGAATCGCTCCCAGGCCGGCAGGATTTTTTTCACCGTACTCCTCGAGAAGAATCATCGAGCCCAAGGTCGGGAATCGCGGATTCTTTACGAGGACGTCGATAAATTTTCCCATGAGGTCGCGTGCGCGAATCGGATCATTTACCTGGACGCCGCCGCGTACGGTGGTCTGCCCGGAACCGAGCCCACCCGAACTCGAGGGAGCACTCGTCGCGAGGCCCGCCATCGGCCCGCCGCCGGATCCTCCGGCCGATCCCGAAACTTTCTGTTCCTTTAGAGCGGTCGCGATGCGGGATACGCCGGAACGCGAGATGACGAAAAATCCGACGAGAAAAAGGGCCGCAAAACCGATTCCGATGAGGGGGTAAACCCAGCGTTCACTCGAAGAACTCCACGTCCGGAAGTTAAACTGAACTTCGTCTCGAGCAGGTATGAGGTGGAGAGTCTTCATGAGCGACTCTTTCACTTCGCTCACTTCGTTATCGGCGAGGGAGGTAGAAAGTGCGATTTCAACTTTTACTTTCTGCGTGCGGAGTAAGAGCTGTTTTAACGAAACTTGGGGATCGTCCCACTCGTCCTGAATCTCCTCATTCGCGTTATCGAAGTAAGGAAGGGCGTCTTCATCGCCTTTTACGTTCTTACCGGTCGATCGGCGTAGGGCATCGATGCTGACGTTAACGAGAAAAGGACGGTCGGGAAAGCGTGCCTTCAGGTAGAGGCTCGCGTTTTCGCGTAGGTTATCTTCGAGTTCGGCGACTCGGGGATGTTTCTGGAGTTCCTCGGCGAACGCTGCCGTTCCGAATAAGAGGAAGGCCGTGAGTACCGTCGTGATAATTCTCATAATTTCTCCTTCGTCTCGGGTTCGATGACCAAGACGACTTTTCGGGCCATCGGGTTGCCCCGGGTGCCGGGAACGACACTCGCAAGCTTCCTGATTTCACTTTCCATTTCGCCGTTTCCGGAAATTCTCATTTTATTTAGCGGGATTCCCGCCTTCTGCAGAATCCGCATCGCCGCGATTGCGCGTAGTGCGGAAAGCTCGAGATTATCTTCATACTTACGGTTCAGCTCGATCGATTTTGCTTTATTCACCGGGACGTCGTCCGTGAAGGCTTTTATACTGAGGATATTCGAAGCCGCGTAGGATACGTATTTTGAAGTGAAATTCTTCAAGGATGCCTCACCCGCCTTCGTAATTTTCGTCTTTCCGAAATCGTAAAATGAGATCTGCGGAAACTCGAGAATGATCCGGCTACCGATCTCGTGAGGGATTCCTCCCCAGGTCTTCATCGTTTCCTCGTCGATCGAGGGCGAGTCGGCAACTTTACCGGTGTTGAGTTTGGGTTCCTCTTTACCCATATCTTTCGACTGGTCCGATGCCTTTTCCCCAAGCTTCACGAGAAGTGCCGTCTGGAGTTTCCGCGTTTCCTGCGTCGCCTTCTGATTCACGTTAAAAAATAGAATGAAGAACGTCAGAAGGAGCGTAACCATGTCCCCGTAGGAAATGGCCCAGCTCCCTTCCGAATCGACATCCTCGTGATCGTTTACGCGCCTTCGCGCGCGGCGAGCGGATTTCAAGCGGCGGCGTCTCCTTCGGTTTCGGTGGAGATATTCCCGAGAATATTAATTCGGTCGGCGGGGGATACGTGGGAGTTTAGAGTTTCCTGTGCTTCGAGGAGGTTTACCCCTTCGCAGGCAAGGATCACGGCTTCGAGCGCAATTTCGGCAGCCTTCCGCTCTTCGGTCGAAGAACGGAGGACGTTTTCGCCCGCCGGGTTAAGCACTAAGTTAGCCGTAAGGAGGCCGTAAAGGGTGGCGACGAGGGCCACGGCCATTCGGAAACCGGCTTCGCTCGAGCTCGCTCCATCCGAAATGGCGCGCATCAGACTCACGAGACCGAGCACGGTTCCGACGAGTCCGAAAGCGGGCGGATATTTAGCGAGGGAACGAATCGAGTTCGCCACCTTCTGCTTACGTTCGGCCCACTGGAAAATCCGTTCTTCGAGAATGTGGTGAATCTTCTCGGCGGAGAATCCTAGTCCGATGAGTTCGCTCCCATCCGTCAGCGTCTGGCCGACGATCGAGGGACTCACCGCTTTAAATTCGGTATTCCCGGTTTGGACTTTCCGGATAAGTTCGAAGCACTCGAGGTTCACTGCTTTTAAATCGAGTTTGCGATTACCGAAAAGGCGTTTTAGAGCATCGCGAATTTCGACGTGCATTTCCCACGGCAGGATCATGACCGATACGGCGAAGGTTCCGCCGATGACGACGGCTAGCCCGACCGGGTCGAAATAGTTACTCGCGCTCTGCCGAAGGTGAACGATCGAGAAGAGGATGGAGCAAACCGCGATGAGTAAACCGGATAAGTAAAACATTAGGTGGTTCCCCCGTTCGATCCGCGAATCGACTTAATTTTCTGGATCATGCGTGACGCCTCTTGGTTTTGGGGTTGGAGGGCATAGGAGCGCTGGTACGCTTCGAGCGCCTTATCGAGATTCTTCTCGAGGTAGTAGACGTTTCCGAGGAGGCTGAAGAAAACCGGGATCGCCGGATATTTCACGGTAAAGGTATTCAGCGTGCGTTCCGCTTCGATATAATTCTTTTTATAGATCATGCGCTGGACTTGCGCGACGGCGTCGGTCGTTTCTGTCATCGAGTTCGTCGAGTCCTGACACGTTTTCGTTACGGTATCTTCCGTGAGGCGGGCTTGAATGCGACCTTGCGCTCCGGATGCGACCGAAGGGATGAGGAACGATTCTGCGCGGAATCCCGCTTTATTCACCTGGATTTGGGTATCGGGAAGAAACGCGCTCGAGTTCACCGAAGGGGTGAGCGTCATGGGCGTCACTCCGATTTTCTGTTTCATGTTCCCACCGTTCACGACGTAGATGTCGGCGCCGGGTGGATCACTTTCGACGATTAGATTACTGCTCGCACACGATGAAAACCCCGCCACTAACACGAAGGAAAGTGCGCGTAATTTTACTCGTGAACTGAATATAGAAAATGATCGAATCACGTAGAGAGTCCCGTCCATGGAGGTCTATTCGGAATTTCCTCAGTGAACCTGAAGACCTACCTTTAAATGTTGAGTAAAAGTGCGCGTACTTCGGGATCGCTCCGTCAGCGTCCTGACGGAGCACGTGTCAGGTCGTATTATTTCTATTTAGAAGTTCCTGATGCACCTTTTTCGGAAATGAGGGCGACGAAAAATTGGCAACTTTAAATCGGAACCGGTTTTTACCGAAGCGACGCTTTTGCCGCCCGGAAGTCGCTCTGGTATTTCGCGTTCGAGCGGAGGGCGTCGTAGATTTGGTCCCCGAGATCCCGGCCCGCTTTCACGTCGCTCGGATGGTGGACGCCGCCGATCAGTCGGTTTTCGCCGATTTGAATTCCCTGCGCTTCGATCACCGCGCGTTTCGCGGGAATGAGGTCCGCGAGAACGTGACCCATCGTGATTCCCATGGCGGCGTGAGAACTCGGATAGGAAGTGGCCCCGGAAGGCTTTTCCACGCAGGGCGAGATCGTCGCGTCGACATTATAGGGCCGAGCTCGAGTGTACTTTTCTTTGAACGGTTTCGATTCCTCATTCACCGTTTCTTTTAGTTCCATTAATAGCGGTGTGACGGCCCGAAACTCGGTTTCCGTGAGTATCCCGGCGGCGGGACCAAAAAAACTATCGAGGTCCATATGGGACTGGGTCGCGGCGATATCGCACTCTTCGTGAGTTCGGTTATTCTGGAGACGGTGAAGTTCCGCGTAGTCAGCAGTGGCCGCGTTCGATCCCGCGGTCGGAGGAGTGGGCACTTCGTAGGTTGCGTTTAAGGAGTAGGCCGCCGTCGCGGGAGTGGAGAACCGAAGGACCGAAAGCGCGGCGAGGATCGAATAACGGGAGATCAGTCGTAAATTTTTCATTTTACACCGTTCTCGGTTAGTGACGATCTCCGCATGGGTTTAGGGCAGCATCGAGTTTAATGTAGAAGAATCCGAACGGGTCGCCGTCGGGCGCGATGGTCGTAGGAATATCCGTCAGAATTTTCGTGGTTTTATTGCGGCAGATTTGGGTGACCTTCACCTTTACCGTGCCGGTCTTTACTCCACCGCGGATGAAGACGATCCCGTGGGGAAGAATCGAGAGACCGCGCATCGAACCCGCGCAGTGCGATTCGTTCGCCCCGGAGTTATAGGTGCAATGTTCAGCGAGGTGTGGGGCATCCCATCCTTCGAGTGAAAGGAGATACGGTGCTTCGCCCGCCGTGGTGATTTCGTACGTGTAGTGGAAAAGCCCGTCGTCCGCCGCACGAGTGGTGCCCGAAACGAAAAGGACCGAAAGCGCCGCGAGTCCTACGAAAACAAGTGATTTCATGGGGTTGGGTTAACAAAGCTAACGCTAAGTGTCAATCTCGAACCCTACGGTTACCGAGAATTCGAAGTCATTCCGGGATTATCGAGGACCGGCGAGTCTCAGTCCTTGGAAATCCTTCGGTTTTTCGGTAGTTCTCCTGCATGCGACTTCGCGAATGGGTCATCCTCTCAGGGAATGCAAACCGTCCTCTCACCGAAAAAATCTGTGAAAGGCTCGGGAAGCCGATGGCGAAGATCGATATCCGGAGATTCTCCGATGCCGAGATCTTCGTCGAAGTCGGCGAAAACGTCCGGGGCCGCGACTGTTACGTCGTCCAGAGTACGTGCCGCCCGGTGAACGATAATCTCATGGAACTCCTCGTGATCGTCGACGCTTTAAAGCGCGCGTCGGCGAAGGAAATCACGGCGGTTATTCCCTATTACGGCTACGCCCGTCAGGATCGTAAGGTCCAACCGCGGACTCCGATCTCCGCGAAACTCGTCGCCGACCTCCTCACCGCCGCGGGCGCGACCCGAGTGATGACGATGGATCTGCACGCCGGCCAGATTCAGGGCTTCTTTAATATTCCCGTGGATAACCTTTTTTCGGCGCCGGTGATCCTTACTCACTTAAAATCGATGAACCTCGATCCGGCGAAGACCGTGATCGTTTCGCCCGATGCGGGCGGAGTGGAACGCGCGCGGGCGTACGCGAAACGTCTCGAGTGCGGCGTCGCCATGATCGATAAACGAAGGACTGGTCCGAACGTTGCGAAAGCGATGAACATTATCGGAGAGGTCGCGGGAAAAACCGCGATCATCGTCGACGACATGATCGACACGGCGGGAACCTTAACTGAAGGCGTGAACGCGATCCTTTCCCACGGCGGTACGGAAGTTTACGCGGCCGCGACGCACGGAGTTCTTTCGGGTCCCGCGATTGAGCGGATTAATTCCTCGCCGATTCGCCAGGTAATCGTTACCGATACGATTCCCCTCACGGAAGCCGCGCAAAAATCGGGAAAAATAGTCCAACTCTCGGTGGCGGATATTCTCGCCGAAGCGATCTACCGCGTGCATAACTACGACAGCGTCTCGCAGCTCTTTATCTAGTCGGCACGAATGAGTAATCGTCACGAATGAAAATCATCGTCGGTCTCGGAAATCCTGGCGCGAAGTATGAAACCACCCGGCATAACGTCGGCTGGCTCGCGCTCGACCGAATGATCGAGGACTGGAAGGCGACGGGGCCTACGACGAAAAATCAGGCCGAAGTCTGGACCGCCTCGGTCGGCGGTGAGAAAGCTCTCCTCGTGAAGCCGCAAACCTTCATGAACCTTTCCGGCCGCGCGGTCGCGCCACTCATGCAATTTTATAAATGCGAAACGTCGGACTTGATCGTCATTCACGACGAGCTCGACCTCGCTCCCGCCACGCTAAAAATTAAGACCGGGGGCGGGAACGGTGGTCATAACGGTCTTAAGTCGATCGACGAATGTATCGGTAAAAACGATTACCACCGCATTCGAATCGGGATCGGACACCCGCGTGATTTCATTCCGCAGATGGACGTCGCCGACTGGGTGCTGTCCCAGTTTCCGCAGAACGAGTGCGACGCGCTGGATCCGCTCCTCGACCGCGTAAGGGATGCGACCGTGCTCGTGATGCGCGGAGATTTAAAAAAAGCGATGAACGATTTTAATCAAAAGACTTCTAAAGAAACGAAAGAGGCATAAATGGGCTTTAAATGTGGAATTGTTGGGCTCCCGAACGTCGGTAAATCGACGATTTTTAATGCGGTTACTTCGGCGAAAGCGGAGGCGGCGAATTATCCGTTCTGCACGATCGAACCGAACACCGGGATCGTGAAAGTTCCGGACGTTCGCCTGAAGGCGATCGCGGAATGTATTCCACCGCAGAAACTGATTCCGACCGAAATGACCTTCGTCGATATCGCCGGGCTCGTGAAGGGCGCTTCGAAGGGAGAAGGTCTCGGAAACCAGTTTCTCGGACATATTCGGGAAACGAATGCGATCGCGCACGTCGTTCGCTGCTTCCAGGATCCGAACGTCGTTCACGTCGATGGTTCGGTAAATCCCGTCCGCGATATCGAAGTAATCGATCTCGAACTGATTCTGGCCGATCTCGAATCGATCAATAAAAAATATCCGCAGCTCGTGAAGACGGCGCGCTCCGGAACGGATAAACGCGCG
>JANXTV010000309.1 GCA_025352185.1 Oligoflexia bacterium | reverse complement strand
AAGGCGTGGATCACGTCGGGATCGCGGATCATTTCGAGCAGTGTCGATCTCCCCTGCTTTAATCGGTCGGGACCAACGAGCACGGCGAACTGAGTATTATAGAATAGGGGCGCCCCGTCACTATCGACGGCCAGAATCGCGTCGGTAATCCCGGCAACTAAGGTCGATAGTTCGTCCCGCTGCGCCCGAATTTCTTCGATCGTTTCGCCCGGGTCATCGGTTTTATCGGGCTTCCCGAAGAGGCGCTTTAACATCCTAGTCGGCCGACTTCATCCGGTAGCCAACGCCGCGAATCGTTTCGACGAAATCCGATGCGGAGCCGAGTTTTTTCCGAAGGCCGAAGACGTGAGTATCGATCGCACGGTCGACGACGGAAACGCCTTCGCCCTGCACGAGTTCGATCAGCCGGTCCCGAGATAGAACGCGACCCTGATTTTGCATCAGCGCTTTCAGGAGCTTAAACTCCGAAGGAGTGAGGTTGAGTTTTTCGGTTCCCACGTTCACGTCGTAGGTTTCGCTATTTAATTCCAGTTCGCCAATGCGGAGTTTTTTCGTACCGACCGCATCTTCGGTCTGGAGTCCCTGCTTCGAGCGACGAAGGAGCGAACGCACACGGGCAAGGAAAACGGGAATTTCGAAGGGCTTCGTTACGTAGTCATCCGCGCCGCTTTCGAGTCCACGTACGATGTCGGTACTGTCCGCACGCGCGGTGACCATGAGAATGGGAAGTAACGTTTTGGTCTCGTGAATCCACTTCGTGACGTCGAGACCGTTCATTCCAGGAAGCATCCAATCGACGACCGCGAGGTCGGTGGACGCCAGATTCCCAGGGTCTGCTAGGTGCTTCAGGGCTTTTTCACCGTCGTCGACCGCGAAGACTTCGTACCCTTCACGTTTTAAATGGAGGACGATCAGGTCACGAACATCGGCTTCATCTTCAACGACGAGAACGCGAGATTTTTGGGTTTGCATAAACCAACCGTAGCCCTTTCCTCCGGCATCTTCGTGTCAAGAATCGGTTAGGGCAAGGCATTTTTTGAGCGATATTCACCGTCCCCAGATTCACAAATTCTAGAGCCGATTTAGGCTCTGCTCGACGAAATACCGGAGCGAAATCCTGGGTCGATTTCACGGCCGCACGTGCTAATCTCTCGATCATGAATAATAAACTCTTTGTGGGGAACCTTCCCTACACCGCTACTGAAGAAGAACTGAAAGAAGCTTTTACGGCAGCCGGGACCGTCGTCTCCGTGAAAATCATCATGGACCGCGACACCGGCCGCTCGAAAGGTTTCGGATTCGTCGAAATGTCGAGTGAACCCGAAGCCGGAACCGCGGTTGAAAAGCTGAATAACGCCGACTACGCGGGACGCCCGATCACCGTTTCGATCGCCCGTCCGCAGGAACCCCGGACCGGGGGGGGCGGAGGCGGTCGGGGTGGACGCGGCGGTGGAGACCGCGGCGGACGCTACTAAGTTTCCCTCGAATTACGACTAGAACGTAAAAAGAGCGCCGAGACCAAATCCACCCGCGGCGCCCTGCGAGTACCGGAGGTCGATACTCGTGCGGCTGGATAAATAGAATTGCCCGACAACTCCGATATCGGGGGAAGCGACCCCGGCGGGTTTCATTCCCGCGGCGGAAGATTCGAACACTCCGAGCCCGACGCTCGTCCAGTACTTCATCGCGGCGACGGTCTGGGTATAGGGCTTTCCCGCGGCCGAGAGGCTACTCGTTGCGCTTTTCAAGTCGAACTCGACTTGGAAATCCTTCGCCGCCGCGTAACCGATCCCGACGGTGAGCTGATCCACTTCCGATTTTAGCAGCGAACTCAGGGTGAAGCCGAAACGCAGTCCGCTCAGCCCGCCAATGATTCCGCCGAGGCCGATCTGGCCGTCGGCCGGATTTAACGTATTCGCGAGGCTTAAACTCACCCCGATCCGGCCAAAATTCCCGGAGGTGCCCGCCCCGAGGGTGAGCATCCCTGGACTAATCGAATTCAGAGCCGCGCCGTAACCAAAACTCGAAGACGCGGTGGCGACCGCCCCGGAATACCCGCCGACCGGGTCGTACTCGAGCCGCCCGATCGTCGTCGAACTTTCGTCGAAGAGCGCCGCCGGATTCGTTGCCACCGCATCGGGCGTGGTCGGATAAACGATACCGGACGAGAGCGGACGCGCGATTCCGGCGGAGGCACCCTCCGCTAGGAAGGTCAGACCGAGGACTACGGTAACGAGAAAATCGGCGAATTCATACGTCCGCCACGAAAAGAATCCTCGCATCTAAAAGTCCCTCCCCGTTTTTATCGCATTCTCGCCGAATTTTCCCCGCAGGGTATCTTTCAAGTCCGCGAGCTTTTCTTTTTTCGTTTCGTCGTAAACGGGTTCGAAGAGTCCGAGCTGCCTCGAGCCGTCGCCGAGGACCACGCCCGCTCCGAGCAGTCGAACCGGCCGTCCGGTCGTCCACGCGGTTTCGAGTAATTTTTCTACTTCGTCGTAAAGCTCCTCGTCGACGCGAGTCGGTTTCGTGAGCACGCGCGAACGGGATAACGTTTCAAAATCCGGGTAGCGGAGTTTTAACCGCACGGCGTGGGCATACTTAAGAGCGGGATCTTCTTCGCCCCGCAATTCGGCCCCGATTTCGGCAACCATCGACCAGAGTTCTTTCTTTAGCGTCACTCGATCTTTGGGAAACTCCGAAAAAGTCCGCTCGCGGGACATGGAACGGGTTTCCGACTCTTCGAAAAACGCCGTCGACCCTTCACCGCGAGAAGCGCGGTAAAGAAAATGCCCGAGACTCTCTCCGAGTCGACCCGTGAGTTTTTCAAGCGACCAGGCCTGCACGTCCCGCACGCGGAGGAGGCCATTCGCATTTAAAAGAGTTTCCGTCGACGGCCCGACGCCCGGAATTCTCCGCAGCTCCAGCGGCGCGAGAAACTCGGCTTCCCTCCCCGGCTCGACATAAGTCACGCCGTTGGGTTTATTAAAGTCGGTCGCGATCTTCGCCACTCGCCGATTCGCCGCAATCCCCACCGAAGCGGTTAAGCCCGTTCCGGCGAAAACGGCCGAACGCATTTTCTCCGCCGCTTCCCGCGGAGTCCCGAACAGTTTTTCGGTTCCCCGCATATCGAGGTAAGCCTCGTCGACCGACACCTTTTCGAGCGTCGGCGTAAAACGCTCGACGATCTCGAATACTTCCTTCGACTTTTCGGAATAGAGACCAAACGTACTCTTCACGAGGATCAGCTGCGGACACATCCGGAGCGCCTGCTGGGTAGGCATCGCGGAACGCACGCCAAACTTTCGGGCTTCGTAACTCGCGGACGAGATGACCCCGTGTCCACTCGTGCCCCCAACCGCCACTGGCTTTCCGATGAGCGCCGGATTCTTAAGGCGTTCGCAGGATACGAAAAAACTGTCGAGATCGAGGTGGAAAATCACTCTCCTGACCCTACCTAAGCGAGTCTCTTTTCGGTAGGGTGATCTCACGATGAGTGAAACGCATCCCGCCACTACGATCCCCCTCGCGACGCTCACGGCGCGCTTCCGGGAATTGATCGCGAAGACGGCCGAAAGCGTCGGATCCACCGCGCCGAATCCCGCGGTCGGCGCGGCCGCGTTGGACGAAAACGGCCAGGTGCTTTCGCTCCAGCTCCACTCCGGTGCGGGCACTCCCCACGCCGAAGCGCTCGTCATCGCCGACCTCCGCCATCGCGGGCTACTCACGCAGACCCGCGTTCTCCTCGTGACCCTCGAGCCGTGCAATCACACGGGTCGGACGCCTCCCTGCACGCAGGCGATTCTGGATGCGGGAATCCCCGTCGTTTTTTTTGCCGCGAAGGATCCGAACCCCCGGGTCGCGGGGGGCGGCGCGCAGTTCCTGAATTCTCACGGAGTTCGGGCAGAACTTTTTTCGGACGCCGCTACGAACGAACCAGCAGGAAAACTGATTCGCGCGTTCTCCCATTGGAGTAGAACGGGCCGGCCCTGGGTGACCGTGAAACAAGCACTCCGGACCGAGGGTTCGATGCTTCCCGATGCGGGCGCGAAAACCTTCACTTCGCAGGACTCCCTCGTATTGGCGCACGAACTTCGAAAACGCGCGGACGCGGTCCTCACGGGGAGTGGCACCGTTCTCGCCGATTTTCCCGAGTTTACAGTGCGCCACGTCAGCGACCACCCCGTCCGCACGGGTCCGGGAGGCGCTCCGGTTCGGAAGGAAATCGCAGTCCTGGATCGCCGCGAACGCGTAAAATCGAAAGCCCCCGAATGGATCCGCTCACGCGAAGCGGCCGGATTTCACGTGGCCATTTACCGGGGAATTCCCGAAGCTCTCGCTATTTTAGGGGCGCGAGGGGTGTTAGAAGTTTTGGTGGAAGCCGGACCGCTGCTCACCGATGCGGTACGATCCACCGGACTCTGGAACGAATGGATTACGATCCAAACCTTCTCGGATGGTCGACCCGACGAGGTCCGTACGGAAATAAAAATCGACGCTTAGATCCGCACCTTCAGAAAAAAATTATGTTCAGTGGCATCATCGAAAAAACCGCGAAAATTACGAGCATCGAGAAGGGTGAAAATTCTTCGACCCTGCGTTTTGCTACCGGATTTACCGGCCTCGAGATGGGTGAAAGCGTGGCCGTAAACGGCGTTTGCCTCACCGTCGCGGAATTAATTCCGGGTCCCCTCCCCCCGGGCGATACGGTTGCTTTCTACGTGAGTCCGGAAACCCTATCGCGAACCTCTCTCCGGACCGCCACGGTGGGCGGGCGAGTGAATCTCGAACGCTCCCTGAGAATGAATGCCCGAAACTCGGGCCACGTCGTCCAGGGCCACGTCGATGGACTCGCGGAGTGCACTCGTCTCGAGGAAATTTCCGGATCCTGGCTCCTCGAGTTTAATCTTCCGGCGTCGCTCGCCCGGTACACGATCGAAAAAGGTTCAATCGCCATCGACGGCGTGAGTCTCACGATTAACTCGTGCACCGAAAA
>JANXTV010000296.1 GCA_025352185.1 Oligoflexia bacterium | reverse complement strand
TTCGAACGTTATCGCCGAGGCAAACGTTCTGCGCGCAGTTCGAACCTTGGCTATCGCCGTAGATCGAGCGGACATCATTCACGTACGGATAAAGGTAATATCCGCTCGAATTAATGACCGTAACGGTATCGTTATAAGCATCCACGCCGACGACGGATCCGGCATGTCCGGCCCACTGGCCGGAAACGACGTTCACCTGGGTGCCGACACAAATATCTCCGAGGCAGTCCGAATAAGCATCCGACTGGTTTTGCGCTTCATCGGCGCGAGCCGAGAGCGAAACGCCCGACGCGGCGAGAACCGCGAAACCGGCGAGAGTGAAAAAAAGACGTTGGGCATTCGATTTCATGAACAGTGTTCCTCCTAAAGGGACGTTGGGAAAAACGGGTATTATCCGTCTAGTCAGAGCAGAACCCGTGCCACCGTAAGGTAGAGTCAAACACCTCGAGCGCCGCGTTAGCGTGGAGCGTCATTCGGTTTCCCGCGTTTTTCGGAGTCAGTTCGGGGTCAGAATGACAACGGCGACGGCCTGACTGGCCCAAGCGGGTGACATAAAAGGAGACTCGAAATCCTATTTCCGAAATTATTTCAGTTCGAGGAGCTGCAGACGCTTATCGTCGGTGCCGACCCCGACGAGAGAGCGACTCGGTGAATACGCGAAGGAATAAAGGTACGCCCCTTCCGCCGTCTTTAATGGAAGATCGGCTTTCAGTTTTCCATCGAGATCGAGAACGACGAGTCGACTCACCCGGGACTTCACTCCGTTTTTAGGACCGGTCCCGATCTGCTCAAACCCGGCAAGAATTCGGTCCTCTCCAAGTCGAACGGCGAGAGAATAGTCGGCGTAGCGCGGTTCGAGTTTCTGCCACTGCAGCGTCGCATCGTTCACGGAATGGACGGCGATATACTGTCCGCGGGGACTATTTCCGTAGAGGGTCGCCAGCTTTCCCGACGGAAAAATTTCAACCTGTTCGACGTGGTAGGAAAGCGGTAACGAGGCGAGAACACCTTTACGCGCATCAAAAACAGAAAGCGATTCGCCCTTTTTATTATCGATCGAAATCACGACGAGTCGAGGATTTTCGCCATTCGAGATTCCGAGATCGAGGACTTCTCCGGTTATTTTTTGCTCTTTTTCTACTTTATACTGATCATTTAAGAGGGTGATTCTACCGCCCGCAAATGCAAGGGCGAGCCACTTCTCATCGTCCGAAATTTTCATCGCGAGCACATCCACGCGGGTGGTGAAGCGAGAAATTCGTTTCCCATCGAAGTCGTAAAGATCAAAAGCGAAGCTCGGTTTCGTATCGTCGTCGTGGAAGCAGACGATTCGTTTCGTCGCATTCACGACCGTGGGCTTACATCCGCCTTCGGCTTCCCAGAGTGATTTACCCTCGCGGTCGAAGGCGATGAGTTTTCCATCATAATTATTTACGATCACGCGCGTGCCGTCGTCGGTGATATCGAGGCTCTTTACCGGAAACGGACTCTTCATTTGGAAAAGTTTTTTTCCGGCTTTCGAAATGAGCGTCAGGAGGTGCTTCCCACCGGCGTCGGGGTCGGGAATCGTCGCAACGACGAGATCCCCCGACTTTTTCGCGAGCGCGAGATCCGTAATGGGTCCGGGAAACTCCTCTTCCCACAGTGAGTCAAACTCCATTTTCTGTTCGGAACGTTCAAACGGGAGGGTCGGCTTATCGGGAGCGCTTGAACATCCGCCACAAGCGAATAAAAACCCTAAAAGGAGAGGGACGGCCCCCAGAGTAAGCTGGTTTGCTTTCTTCATCATTTCCTCGATGCTACACTGAGTGCTCATGCGTATCGCTATTTTATCCCGGAACAAGAATCTTCACAGCATTCGCCGACTCCTTCAAGAGGCGAAGCGTATCGGAGTAAATTGTGACGTGATCGACCCGCTCGAATGCCAGCTCGTCGTGGACGGTAAAAGTAGATCGATTCTTTATCACGGGAAAGCGCTCCCCCACTACGACGCCGTCCTACCGCGGATCGGCGCTTCGATTACCGACTACGGACTCGCCGTCGTAAAACACTTTGAGTCGCTGAATACTTTCGTCGTGAACGGCTCCCAAGCGATCGCCGAAAGCCGGGATAAACTCCGGAGCCTCCAGGTCCTTTCCTCCTCGGGAGTTCGCGTCCCCGCGACCGTCCTCGCGCGAGGCGCGAAAAATCTCCGAGCGGCGCTGGCCGCCGTCAAAGAAATGCCGGTCGTGCTAAAAATTCTACGCGGAACCCAAGGCGTCGGCGTCATGATCGCCCATTCTCCGGTATCGGTGGCAAGCGTCCTCGAGACCCTGAATACCCTCGAGGAAGACGTACTCATCCAGCGATTCTTAAAAGAAGGGATCGGCCGCGACTACCGTATTTTCGTCGTAGGCGGTCGTATTATCGCCACCATGCTGCGAACGGCTCCGAGTGGCGAGTTCCGGTCAAACATCCACCGCGGCGGTGAGGGTAGCCCCATTACGCTGCCCGCCTCCTACCGGAGAATCGCGACCCGCGCGGCTTCGGCGTTTAACCTCGGGGTCGCCGGCGTCGATCTGATGGACGGGCCCGACGGGCCGACCATTCTCGAAGTGAACTCATCGCCCGGCTTCGAAGGAATCGAAAAGGCCACGAAACGAAATATCGCGTCGATGATTA
>JANXTV010000284.1 GCA_025352185.1 Oligoflexia bacterium | reverse complement strand
CGAGTCGGAAACTCACATTCGCCGCGAGCGATGCCGTCGGAGTGACCGCGACCCAACATGAATCACCGGCGAGTGGAGTCGTCGTGACGGTATACTTTAAGCAATACGCGGACACGGGTGCGGCCGAATCCGTCACGGTGAACGCGACCGGAATATTATTCGTAAGCGTCGGCGTCGTTCCGCCGTTAAGGGTCATCGCCGAAGCGGTGAAAACGGGTGCGGTCGAATCGACGGTAAAGTTACTCGCGGACATCGCTGTCCCGACGTTCCCCGCCGCATCTGTCGCGGTTACCTTCACTCGGTACTGATTACTGTCGGTCGCCGGAAGCGTCCATGCGTAGCTTCCGCTATTCGATTGGCTAGAAAGAATCGAATTCCAGGTCGTGCCGCCATCTGTACTGAAGTAAGTCGAGATCGGATTCGCGGCCAGGTTCGTATCGGTTGCGGTCGCAGTGATGGGATTACTCACACTGCCGACCAGGAACTGCCCCCCGGTGAGATTCGTCAACGTGACGACCGGTAAGGTCGTATCGAGAGTGACCGAGTTCGAACTCGTCACGAGCGTCGAGACGTTCCCCGCGATATCCCGTAGCCAGATCGTCAGTGCCTTCGCGTTTTCGGTACCGGAAACCGTGAAACTCGCCGGCAGTGTCGACTGGGCGACCCAGTTTCCGGTGCATCCCGCGAAGGTGCTGCTGTTCTCGAGAATGCAGTAATCGGTGAAGGTTCCCGACTGCGCACCGTAGGAAAGGCCGTAGGTAGTGGTATTCGTCGGATTCGAATTCGAAATCGCCATCGACGCGAGAGTCGGCGGTGTCGCATCTTTCACGAAGCCGCGCGAATCCGGGGCGGCAGCGTTTCCGGCCGCGTCGCTATGGTTCACCATAACCGTGATCGCACCATCCGCGACTCCGCTTAGATCTAGATTAATGCTCCAGGCTCCCGAGCTACAAACCGTCGACGTCGTCACGCTTCCCGTGATCGCGACGTTTCGCGTATTCTCCGAGCAGGTACCCGAGACAGTGAAAGAAGACTGGTTCGCGACGTTCACGTAGCTCGCGGCCGCCGGCGCAGTAATTGCGACCGTCGGAACCCCGACGTCTTTAATGAAGTTTCGCGAATCCTGGGTCGCGGCGTTTCCAGCCACGTCCGTGTGATTAATATTTAAGGTGATCGTGCCGTCGGCGGCTCCGCTCACGTCGACGGTCGTACTCCACGTTCCCGCGGCGCAAGCCACGGTCGCGCTCCCCGCGCCCGAGATCACGACGTTCCTCGTATTCTCCGAGCAGGTTCCCGACACCGCGAAAGCGGACTTCGTGGCGTTCGTAACGTACGCGTTCGCGGCCGGCAAGGTGATCGCGACTGTCGGCGCGCTCACGTCCTTAATGAAAATCCGCGAATCCGAGGCGGCGGCGTTTCCGGCTGCGTCGCTATGGTTCACCGTGATTGAAACGTTTCCGCTCGCGGCCGCCGAAAAATTTAAGTTCGTGCTCCAGGTATTCCCACCCGAGCAGACAACCGTCGCGGAAGCATCCCCGGAGATCACCACGTTCTGGCCGCTCTCCGAGCAACTTCCGTTTACCGCGAAGGCCGCCCCATTCCCGATATTTACGTAAGAGTTCGCGACGGGTGCAAGAAAGGCAACGTTCGGAGCGGTCACATCCTTCGTGAAACTCCGGCTCGCCTGCGGTGCCGGGTTTAACGAAGCGTCGTTATGGTCGGCATAAATCGTCACGGCGCCCGCACCGGCCGCGGTGAAGTTTAAGTTCGTGCTCCACGCTCCCGCGGTACAGACGACGGTCGCCGAGGCGCCGCCCGAAATTACGACGTTTCGGCCGTTCTCCGAGCAGGTTCCCGACACCGGGAACGCGGCGACGTTCGAGGCGTTAATATAGGAGCCCGCGAGCGGAGACGTAATGGCGACGGCCGGAATGCCCGTGCCTTTCGTAAAGTTAATCGAGGCTTGGGTAGCCGGATTTCCCGCCACGTCCGAGTGATCGGCATAGATCGTAACCGCGCCGTCGCTCACCGAGCTGAAATCAAGCGTTTTACTCCACGTGAGGCCACCGGTGCACGGCGTGGTCGTCGAGAGTGAACCCGAGATCACGACGTTTCGGCCCGACTCCGAACAGGTTCCGCTCACCGTGAAGGCCGTATAGTTCCCGCCGTTAATCACGGACGCGGGAGCCGGCGAAGTAATCGCGACCGTCGGAATACCCACGTCCTTCGTGAGAGCGAGCGATGCTTGGGTGGCCGCATTTCCGGCGGCGTCGCTATGGTTTGCGTTAATCGTCAGGGCGCCCGAAGCAACCGCCGTGAAATTTAAATTCGCGTTCCAGGCCCCGGCGGTGCAAACGACCGTCGCCGAAGCGCCTCCCGAGATCACGACGTTTCGGCCGTTCTCCGAGCAGGTTCCCGACACCGCGAATGCGGCGACGTTCGAAGCATTAATGTACGAGCCCGTGAGCGGAGACGTAATCGCTACCGTCGGAGCGCTCGTGTCCTTCACGAAGCTACGCGTGGCTTGGACGGCGGAGGTTCCCGCCAGGTTCGAGAGATCGGCGCGTAGATTTATGACGCCGTCAGCGACTAAAGTAAGATCGAGGATTGCCGTCCACGCTCCTCCGGTACACGTCGCGGTCGCCGCAGCGGCACCGGAAATCGTCACAGTCTGACCATTCTCCGAGCAAGAACCGTTAACGGTAAATGCCGCGAAGTTCGTGAGATTAACCGAAGCGCCGGCGGCTGGTGTCGTGAACCCGACGGTGGGAACTGTAGAATCATAATAGACCGCGGAGGTCGTTACTCGTGCGGAGACGTTTCCGGCGACGTCTCGAAGCCAAATCGAAATTGCCTTCGTCGCGTTGGGCGCCGAAACCGTAAAGGTGGACGGTAGGGATCCGGTCACCCAAACACAGCTGGTCGGAACGCTCGTGTTTTCGAGCAAACAGTAATCGGAGTAAGGCAGGTTCGAAACGGATCCGTACGAAAG
>JANXTV010000233.1 GCA_025352185.1 Oligoflexia bacterium | reverse complement strand
AAATTCGCGCCGAGCTCGAGACGCACGGGGATACGGCGACTGAGCTTCACCTTTACGGTGCCTACCCGCCGAAGGAGATCATGGCGCTCGACTCGTCGAAAAATCGTTTCCGTGTTTTTGGCCAGGCCGCCGACTCGATTTTAACTCTAGAAAAGTACCGGGTGCTCCTCGCCCCGCTCCGATTCGGAGCCGGGATTAAGGGAAAAATCGCAGACGCATGGGCGGCGGGAACTCCGGTCGTGACGACCCCGATCGGGGCGGAAGGGATGCGGCTTTCGACGGGAGATTTCGCCGGGATGGTGGCCGAATCGGAATCAGAATTCGTTCGGGACGCGGTAGAACTCTATCGACATCCCGAGATTTCTGGCCTCTTTCGGGAAGCGGGAGCTTCGGCGCTCGAGGAGCTCTACGATCCGGCGGCGATCCGGGAAAAACTTATTCGCGTTACCGAAGCGCGTTTAGAGTCCCTGAGTACCCACCGAGCGGGTAGTATTTTTTCGAGAATTCTCCTCGCCGACACCCAAGGCCGTACGAAGTATTTTTCGAAATGGATCGAAGAAAAAAACAAAGTCCGACCCGAAGGAAGTTTACCGAAATGAAAATCATGTCTTGGAACGTGAATGGAATTCGGGCCGCCCAAAAAAAGGGCTTCGAAAAGTGGATCCAGGATTCTCGGGCCGACGTGATCGGGATTCAAGAAATTAAAGCCAACCGGGAGCAACTGGACGCATTCCTCATCCATCCGAAGGGCTATCACTCTTACTGGCACTCGGCCGAAAAACCGGGCTACAGCGGTACTGCGATTTATTCGAAGGAAGAGCCGATCGCGGTCCGGGAAGGAATGGGTATACCCGAATTTGATCGTGAAGGGCGCGTTCTCATTGCGGAGTTTAAACGGAACGGGTTCGATCTGGCCGTGATTAATGCGTATTTTCCGAACTCGCAGCGCGAACACACCCGGCTAGGCTATAAGCTCGAGTTCTGCGATGCGATGTTAAAAATTTGCCAAAAGTACGTAAAAAAAGGGACACACATCGTTCTCTGCGGTGACTTTAATATTGCCCACGAAGCGATCGACTTAAAGAACGCGAAAGCGAACGAAAAGAATGCCGGCTACCTACCGGAAGAACGCGCGTGGATGACGAAATTTCTCGCCGCGGGTTACGTCGATACATTTCGCCATTTCGAAAAGGGACCGGGCCACTATACTTGGTGGAGTAATCGACCGGGAGTGCGGGAAAAGAATATCGGATGGCGCCTCGATTACCACTGCGTGAATCAGGGACTCGTCGACCGGCTAAACTCGGCGGTGATTCATCCGACCGTTCTCGGATCGGACCACTGTCCGGTCGAACTCGTTCTAAAGGACTAGGCGACTATTTCCAGAGGGGATACGGTTCGCCGGCGCGAATCGCCGCGCACCAACCTTCGGAAAACGCCATTTTCTTCAGGGCGATCCGCATCGTCTTCGGAGCGTTCGGGTGGGCCACGACCCAGGCGTCAGTTTCGGTGGCAGTCTCCTTCGAGCACGTGGCCGGGTAAAGGGACTGGGCGAAGCCAGAAGAGTACGAAGAGTCGGCTTTCGCGCCGACGTTCTCCAGACCCGCGAAGAATTTCGGTTTCCATTCGGTGATCGCGGAAGCGGTTCGGTAGTCGAAGTAAACCCGCATTGCCCGCTTTAATTTCGAGTTCGTAAGGACCGGATCTACTTTTTCGAGGGTGAAGAGTGCCGGGAGTTCTCCGTGAACGGTCGAGGTCGCAAATGCTGAGTTCACTTCGAGGAGTCTCGTGATTCCGTCCCCGGTCGGATCTTCCTGACTCGCTTTTTCTAGGATCTCAGCATCTATCGGCTTCACCCGGGCAGTCGCCGTGAGAATATCCCATTTCAAATCGGCATCGAGCTTGAGGCCCGAGATCTTTACTTTCTTCGCGTACACGCCCATTGCCCAATTCGAACCGGCGGCATCCATCGCACGGAGCGCGAGGTGGAACCAGATCCGTTGTTGGTCGGAGCCGGGGGTGGAAGTTTCACTCTTCTTTTTCGCGAGGTCATACGCGTCCGAAAGAAACTTCGTGCGGACCTCTCCCTCGAGGATGCGGGCGACGCTGAGCCGCGTGTGACGGAATCCGACAAGGATTTCGGTAAGATCTTCGAGGAGGGGTTTATTCGTCTCCGCTTTAAGCCATCCGAGAGCGGCTTCACCGAATTCCGCGGCTTTCCACTGTCCACTCTTCACCATTTCCCAGAGCGTGAACGCGAGCAGGTGGCGAGTGAACGGATCGGTGATCCGCGCGAGCGAGGTGCGGGCCGTTTCGAGTGACTTCGGATCGAGCGATATTCCGAAATAACCGAAGTCTTCCTCGTTCGGCATGACGAGGTCCGGACACTTCTTCCCGATCGCGTCCGGCACCGATTCACGCTCTCCCTCGAAAGCGACCGGTAGCCCTAAGTCTTTTTTAGCCAGGTGGCCCGCGAAATCTCGGTAGTAAAGTCCGACGAGGACTTTATGTGGCCGGAGCAGATTCCCTTGTCCCGTCGCCGTTTGGACGAGGTCGAGTTTTGATATTTTTAAGTCCTCGTCGCAAGCGAGGTCGACCGCGACTTGGCTATAACCCGTGCTTTGGATCCAAGTATGGATCCACTGGTTAAGCGAGCGATCGGAGGTCTGTCCCATCACATTCATGAAATCGGCGAGCGACGTATTTCGGTTCGCGAAGCGACTGAAATAACGATGCAGCCCTTCCTGGAAGTCTTCATCGCCGATGAGGTAGTGGAACTGTTTTAACGCCGCCGCGCCCTTCCCGTAAGTGATGCCATCGAAATTCGCGGACGCCTGGTTGGTATCGGCGACCGAAACTTCGATCGGGTGAGTTGTCGGGAGTTGGTCTTCGCCGTAAGCCCAGCGTTTACTGCTCGAAAAGAACTCCTGCGGAGCGCCCGGAAAGAGTTTCGTCCGCTCGATCGCGACCGAAGCCATGTAAGTCGCGAAACTTTCGTTCAGCCAGAGTCCGTTCCACCAGCGCATGGTTACGAGATCGCCGAACCACATGTGGGCCATTTCGTGAAGGATCGTGTTCGCGCGGTGGAGCCGTTGCTCTTCGGTCGTAACCCCACGGAAAATGTGCGTGGCATCGTTAAAGGTTACGGCTCCGATATTTTCCATCGCCCCGGCATTAAAATCAGCGAGCAGGATTTGGTCGTATTTTGCGTAGGGGTACGGGTAACCGAAGAACTCGGTATAAAATTCGAGGCCCTTTTTCGTGATTTTAAACCACTCGTTAAAATCGACCGATTTCGCGACCGACTGACGGGAGTAGAGGCCGAGGGGAACTCCCTCGTAATCGCTTTTCCATTCTTTAAAAGGTCCAGCCATGAGCGCGAAGAGGTATGTGCTCATCTGCGGCGAGGGAGCGAACTGCCACGAAAGGCGTCCGTCGACTTTTGTTTTATCTCGGGAAGGCATGTTCGCGATGACGGTCCAGTCCGTCGGCGCTTCCGCGGTCACTTCGAAGGACGCCTTTAAATCGGGTTGGTCAAAACATGGAAAAACGAGGTTAGCCGAATAGGGTTCGAGATCGGACTGAATGTAAACTTTTCCGTCCTCGGCATCCTTGAAACGGTAGAGTCCGTTCCCGGTCTTCGAGTACGGATGGGTATACGTGACTTCGACTTTATTCTGGCCGATCGTGAGGTCACTTTTCGGGAGGTCGAGCCACTCTCCGTTATAGGACTTAATTTTTTCCGCGTCCCACGGTTTCCCGTTCACGACGAGGGCGCTGATTTTTCCGCCGGTGAAATCGAGGCGAACTTTTTTCACGGACTGAAAGGCATTCTCGCGAACGTCGAAGACGATTTTAGTCCGGCCTTGAAACTCTTCCGTCTCCCCTTCGACCCCGATCCAAACTTGGTAGGTGATCTTATGGATTTGCCGAGATCGAAACATCGCGCTTTCGCGGGAAAGCACCGATGCTTTACCGGGCTGGGCATCGGCGGAAAATCCTGACTTCGGTTCGCTCGGTGCGGCAGGGTGTGTGGCGCATCCGGAAATTCCGGAGAGTGCGGAAACGAGCGAAAGGAGGAGAGATCGACGGATTCGGGGCCGGGAGAGGAACATGGAGGATTTTCTTTCGGGTTTCGGTTACGGCGGAGGGGGTTATTCGTTTTCGAGTTCGTCGATTTTTTTTACTTCGATACCGACGGAACGGAGGAGTTCGACGGAGTCGCGCACTCGGTAGTCTTCGCCGTAAATGACGGATTTTACGTTTCCTAAGTTAATGAGTCGTTTTGCGCACATCACGCAGGGAAGGTGGGTGACGAAAACGACTTTCTCGACCACGCGGGGAGCATCGCAGTTAATGACCGCGTTTTCTTCACTGTGGAGGCAGCCGCAGTTTCCCGGTTCGTCGCGGTCGCACCCGTTATGGAGGCCGGACGCGTTCCCGTTATAACCGACGGCTAGGACTTTTCTGAAATCGGTCGACGTGATCACGGTACCGACGGCGAGGCGTTTACAGGTGGAGCGACTCGCGAGTACGCGGGCGAGGTCGAGGTAAATCTTCGAAAAACTCGGGCGTTTTTTCTCGGTCACGGGCCATCCTTCCCTAAGGGCTTTGCGGCTTTCGGATCGACGAAAC
>JANXTV010000232.1 GCA_025352185.1 Oligoflexia bacterium | reverse complement strand
CTTTAAGAAAATGACGGGTAAGTAGTCCGGCGGTGCGCCGATTTCTCGCGACTGCACTGTGGGTGATTTTACTGACCGCGAGCGCTCGCGCCGAACTCTCCGCGCGGTGGATCGGCGTTGCCGGACTCATCCTCGAGGACGGGGAGACGACGCTCCTTTTCGATCCGATCTTTACGCGTCCGGGGCTACTCCACTGGGTGGGGTTAAAACCGCTCATTCCGGATCTCGCGGCGATCGAAGATAATCTTAAGTTTCTCGGTCTTTCGAAGGCGGACGGGATTTTCGTGAGTCACGAGCATTTTGATCACGCGGTCGATGCGCCGTGGCTCGCTCACCACTTTAAAGCCGGACTTTACGGGGGGCCATCCCTCGAGAAGATCATGCGGGCGAACCGTGAGCTTTACGGGTGGCCGATTCCGAAGGGGGTCGGAGCGAAAAACTCCGCCGAAAAAAATTTAGCCCAGTCGGTCCTTTTCCATTCGGTCGCGGACCGGGCGGACGTCACCGTCGGAAAATTTAGGATTCATTTTTACCGTCGCGATCACGCCGCGATTTTCCCCGCGATTAATTTCCATTTCCTAGCCGGGCTCGTGCCCGAGAATTTCCAGTTCGGTTTCTACGATTACCGGGAGGGCGAGGTCTGGTGTTACCGGATCGAGCATCCCGAGGGAAAAATCTTTATCGATCAGGGCAGTCACTTCTTCGAGGGTGCGGCGGAAGAGGTGAAGGGCGTCGACTTTATGTTCGCGGGTGTTTCGAATAAGGCGAGCGTTTCGGATTTTTTCGAGAAGTACGTCGGGCTCTTTAGTCCGAAGATCCTCGTCCCGCTCCATTTCGATTTCTTTTTCTCGAAGGCGAATCGGGGGGAGACGAAGTTTCTGCCCGGGATCGAGCTCGATCAGATTCGGGCGCGGATCGAGCGGGATGCTCCGAAAACTCGGTTCGTTTTGCCGGGGTTTGGGGAGCGGGTATTGCTGAAGTAGCTTCCTAACAGGAATCAGCCGCAAAGCGGGTGCGACGGACGCGGCGGCGGAAGCGGCGCGCTTCCCTGAAAGTGATCGCCCTCGAATGTCGTCAGGTCGAATTCGGAATCTCCGGATCCGTCGGCCTTCTTTACCGATACTTTTAACCGGAGGCTACGGAACATGACGCACTTTCCGATTGCCGGGCAGAAGCTCGCGGAGAATTCCTCTGGATCGAACTTTGAATCGAGCAGGGCAGTGCCGACCGTATCGAGTTTCGGTTTTTTTTCTCCCCACCAGTTTACGGAAATCAGGGGGAATTCGTGTCCCTTCGTTTTAAAGACGATACTCACGGATGCGGCGTCATGGGGCGCGCAAGACGCCATCCAAGTGACTTGATTGAATTCTCGTTTTACGTTTGCAGGTAATCCTACCCGACACCGGGACTCCCGGCAGCGAACCGGGGGAAGGTTCATTTCACAGGCAGGTTGGCTACTCCAGGTTTTTCCGCAGGCATTCCGAATTCGCGCAAGGTGTGCGAGCCATTCACCCGTTAACTTTTCTCCGGTCGATCGATTCAGTGGAATCGCCCCTTCGCATGAATTCGGATGGACCGCGAACGCCTTGCAATCACTGTCTTCTTTACAACCATGCGGAAGCTGCTCCGTTAAATCCCGAAACGCTCGCAGCTGGAGATCGCAGTTCGTGGGGCCGGCGACGATGGAAGCGATTACGCTCTCGGACGACGGATTCTCCTGGGCGCCGACCGCGGCGAATTCGATACACCCGTCTTTCTTTGGCTCTAAAAAGAGGATCGAAGTTTTACTGTCGAGTTCGGGGGTTTTTTCACGGTAAAGTTCGGCCGAAAAACTCGCTCCCTTGGTTTCCTTGAAGGACTGGATCAGTTCGTTTTGATGCGAAGTGATCGCGATTCGCTTTCCTGCGAGTCCGGGGTCGCCCTTCAGAACGTGGTGGATCTGCCACATCCCGAGCTTACTCGGACAGGGGTCGTCGGGTTTCGCGGGGGATGGGTAAGCCGAAATGATGAGGGAACTCTTCGCGGTGAGTTCGATCAACGTCACCGGATGGTAAACGGGACGTCCGGCCGGAGCCGACGTAATGACTGTAGAAACCGTGAAGAAGAG
>JANXTV010000181.1 GCA_025352185.1 Oligoflexia bacterium | reverse complement strand
TAATCACGAGGAACACCATGATCGCACCGTGATAAGTCATCAGCTTATTATACGTCGGGGCGTCCACGACCGGATGGCCGTAGCTCATGAGATTTAACCGCATGATCAGGGCGAAAACTCCACCGATTAAGAAGAACGTAAGGACCGTTCCGAGGTACATGAGCCCGATCCGCTTATGGTCGAGCGTCGTGAGCCAGGACATGAGTCCCTTACTATGATTTAAGTAGTTATCGCCGTGGGCAGTTTCTGCGTGTGCCATAATTCCTCTAATTCAAGCTCTTAATGTAGGCTACGATTGCATTCAGTTCCGACTCACCGATCATGTCCTTCGTGTACGGAGGCATGACGGGATTAAATCCTTTAACGACTTTCGCCTGGGGCTTCTCGATCGATTCGCGAATGTAGTTTTCGTCCACCATCACTTTAGAACCGTCGGCAAGCTCCACTTCGTGGCCGAAAATACCCTTATAACTCGGGCCGATTTTTTTCGATCCATCCAGGGCGTGGCAAGCTAAGCAGCCTTTTGCTTCGACGAGTTTCCGACCCTGCTCCGGCAGCGGAACGTTTGCGTTCGCCAGTTTTGCACTCGACTGCATTGCCGCGATGATTTCCGTCGACTTAATCTTCACACCCGACAGTTCGTACGGCTTATTATTCTTCCAAAGCTCGTACTGAGCGGGCTCGAGCACTTCGATCTTCGCGAGCATGCCCGAGTGGGAAGTTCCGCAGTATTCAGTGCAGAACACTTGGTGTTCGCCCGGGACCTTCGCCTGAAACCAGACGGAGGAATACATTCCGGGAACCACGTCTTGTTTCACGCGGAAGTTCGGAATGAAAAAGCTGTGGAGGACGTCTTCCGAACTCATGATGAGTTTTATCGGTTTATTCAGAGGCACGACGAGTTTACCCGTCTCGAGACGACCGTCTTCGTACTGGAAGTTCCAGAGCCACTGCTTACCGATCACGCGCACTTCCATGGAATCGGCTGGCGCAGAAATCATTTTCTTATAAACGCCCCATCCCCACGCGAAAATCACGAGAAGGAGGATGGTCGGAATAATGGTCCAAGTCGCCTCGAGGATATGGTCGTCGACGATATACTTCGTTTTCCGGCCCGGCTTTTCCCGGTAAATCACCGCAAAATAAATCATTCCCCCTACGACGAGGATAAAAAAGAAGACGCTCAACCAGAGCAAGAACCAGTAGAGACTATCCCATGCGACGGCTACATCTGAGCCTTGCAGGGGGAGACCTAATCCTTGGGTATAAACTTTATTCAACATTCCCGACCACTCCGTTTTAAGAACTGCCGCGGATCTCTCGCATTCGTGAGAACGCGATGAACGCACCCAACATCAAAACCGTAACGACAAACCCGACTTGAACAACCCGATACATCGCGACCGAATAGGTCCGCATTTTCGTGTTGTAGCTAAAACAGAAAAGAATGAGTCGATCGACAATCGTTCCAACTTTTCCATTCGACGCTTCGAGGAGCGACAGACGCAAGTCGGTCGGCTTGTACTGAATTCCATAAAGAACTCGCGAGAGTTTACCTTCTGGGGTCAGTACGAAGATGCCCGCGCCATGCGCATATTGCTTTTCGTTTTCGTCCCAACGGTATCCGAATCCTAACTGGCTTGCGAGCGATTTAATCTGGCTTTCCTCGCCCGTTAAGAAATGCCACCCCGCAGCAGCTTCGGGCTTTCCGAGCGCTTCGATGAGGTTCTTTTTCTTCGCGGCCGCGAGTTCAAACTTTTCCTTCGGATTAAAGCTGAGGTTCACTAGGGTGAATTCTTTTCCCGGGCTCCACTGGAGTTCCTTCAGGCTATCGACGAGCGCATTCAAGACTACGCCGCAGAGCATTGGACATTCGTAATACGCGAGGCTGATGATGACCGGTTTCTTTGCGCTGAAAAAATCTCCGAGGCGCACGACTTTCCCGACCTCATTCGTGAACGTCAGATTCAGATCGACGGACTCTCCCAGTTTCTCCGTAATGCCCACACCGGTAAGATCCGGGCCCTTTTCCGCCATCCGTTGTAGAGCCGCCCCTTTTACGGACAGCTGAGAACCGTCTTCGGCCGCGGCCGGTCCGCTCCCGAGTAGAGACAGGCTGGTAAAAATTAGGGCGATTCGAAGCTTAAAATTCACGCGGGATCCTCCGGAACGATCATCTTTATTTTTCGCACACCCGGAGCCGGCTTACCACCGTAAATGCAGATGAACTTCAGGTGATTCTTCGGGAAAAGTGAGGTACGCCGTAGACTGATGAATACCGATATTTCCCGGCTCGAACGCACTAAGTTCATAAACTTTGGAGTTTACCGAGAGCTCTCGAAATCGGGAATCGTCGCGCTCGTCCTCATCAGCGTCCTCGGCGGTTACCTCGCCGGCCACTCGTTCGAAACTCCGCTCGACTGGATTCGATTAGCACTCACCCTCATCGGCGTCCTCGGCGTGGCATCGGGCTCGAGCGCTCTGAATCACTGGCAAGACCGCGAGATGGACGCCCAGATGCCGCGCACGGCGAAGCGCCCGCTCCCCTCCGGACGCATTTCAGAACTCCATACGCTCGTCTTTTCTTTTGGGATGATCATCGTCGGACTCTTCATCCTCTCGTTACTTTCTTGGAAACTCGTCGTGCTCGGAGCGACGGCGGTCTTCTCTTACAACATTCTTTATACGCTCTGGTGGAAACGCACGATGCCGTTCGCTGCCGTACCCGGTGCGATCCCGGGCGCGCTTCCCATACTGATGGGATTTGTTTCCGCGAGCGGAGAAGTTCTGGCCCCAGGCGGGATCTACCTTTTTTTCCTCCTCTTCTTTTGGCAAATGCCGCACTTCTGGGTGCTCGCCCTTCGCTTTTCGGACGACTACGCGAAAGGCGGAGTCCCTACCCTACCGGTCGCGCGCGGCCAACACCTGACCACCCAAGCAATCGTCATCTGGTGTCTCGCGTACTGCGCGCTCGCGCTCGGGGCTCCGCTCTTTTTCCGCGTGGGATCCATTTATCTTTTTGTAACGATCGCTCTCTGCGCGAAGCTCCTCTATGAACTCCGCGCCTACGCAGGCGCCGGCGAAAAAATCGCAAATCCCGAAAGTAAGTTCTGGTTACGATTTTTTCTCTGGGTAAATTTTTCGCTGATCGGATTTATCGGCGCGATCGTCGTGGACCTCTGGTCGGTCTACCTCATCCGGCACGTGAAGGCGGACGACAGCGTGAGCCTTGCCCTCGGGGTCGTCCCGGGAGTCGAACGCACTTTCGAATTTCCGGAAGAACGCACCTACTCCGCCGCAGATCGTGGATTTTCGAAATACGGCGCAAAATCGATCCACGGAAAGATGAAAGTCGCGCTCACCTTCGATGACGGCCCTTCCGCGACGGAGACTCCGCGTCTCCTGGATATCCTCCGGAAATACGGGGTGAAGGCGACGTTCTTCATGCTCGGAGATCGCATCGATGGGACGACCGAGGGAATCGTCCGCCGGGTCCTACGCGAAGGCCACTTGGTCGCCGTGCACAGCATGCATCACCAGGACGCGAATACGATGGGGCTCGAGGCGTTCAAACAAACGCTTTGGAAACCCCTTACGGAACTCTTTCCACTCATGGCGCGTGAGGGAATCGTGCAAAAAGAAGTTTATTTTCGGTTTCCCTACGGAGCCTACGGTAAGTCGAAAGGCTACCACCACCTGAATGCGATGCGGGAACTCTCCTACGAAAAGTACGGGGAGAATTGCATTAACTTCGTCTTCTGGAACGTCGACTCCGAGGACTGGGTACCGGATATGACTCCGACGAATATCGCAGATGGAGTCGTTTCCCAGATTGTGGGCGGCACGGCGTACGAGCACGTAAAACTTTCGACTGGGAAGTTCGTGAAACACGCTTTCCACATCGACCCAAAAAAGGCGCCCCGTGGCGGCGTCATCCTTATTCACGACTCCCACGCAAAATCCGTAGACTCGGTAGCCGGACTCCTGGAGAAACTCGACCGCGCCGGCGTCGAAATCGTGCCGCTGAATTCCATTAAAGAATACAGCTTTGCGGGGAAGACCTGCCGCCTGAAATCAGATCGGTAGCGGTAAAACGCCCCAGTCGCATCGTCACATCGCGTTTTAGAGCGGAGTGGTCCCCGCAGGACGCGTGGGATGCGCTCGGACTGTAGCATTCTGCCCGACCAAGAACTGGCCTGGAAAGTGGATGGTATTAGGTACGCTCATTCCCAACCCTAAACACTCCACTCGAGGAAAATCATGAAACGTCTCTTATTAGCTCGATCTATGGTCACCCTGCCCGCGATGGCACTCCTTATCGCCGGATGCGCATCATCCGTTAAAAAATACGACTATCCCCCCACGACGAACGCGACGGACGAAATCCAGCGCGTCGAAGAAGAAATGACTACGGCTGAACGTCGCCAAGTCGCCGTTCTTTCTCCGAATCACTTCGCGGCCGCACGCGAAAAACTCGCCGACGCTAAGAAAACGAGTCAGAAGGGAAAATCAAACGCCGATGTCCTGGACGATCTCGGATACGCACGGACCCACCTCGAAATGGCAACCACGTCGGCCGCGAAATCCGAAGAGCTGATGCCCGCCGTCGTTTCGGCCCGGTCCGACGCCATCACGGCCGAAGCGCCGCGACTTCGTTCAGATAAATTAAAGGAAGCCGACAACGATTTAAAGAAAGTAACGTCCGATGTCGAAGATGGAAAATTTGATATCTCTGTCGAAAAAAAGGGTGAACTCCAGAAGGAATACCTCGCGGTAGAACTCGCATCCGTTAAGGCGCAGTACCTCGACGAGAGTAAGGCCTTGATCGAAGCGGCGAAGAAAAATAAAGCTTCGAAACTTGCGAAGGACACTCTCGCGGCCACCGAAGCGAAGTACCAAGCGACGGAAAAAACCATCGAAACCGATCGCCACGATACGGGAAAAATCACCCGCGCTTCGGATGAACTCCGCGCCGATGCAAAACGCCTCGTTAAAGTAACGGAGCTATCGAAAAATACGAAGAATGGAACATCCGAAGCGGCAGCTATCCAACTCGACGCCACTCAGCGCACGGCGGAAGCCGAACGCGGTAAGGCCGAAAGCGAACGCGACCAGAAGAATCAAAAGACGGCGCAGCTGAACTCGGCCCAGGGCGAAATCCGCGATCAGCAAGTCGCCCTCGGAGCTGCCGACGCCGAAAATGCGAATCTCTCGAAAAAAATGACGAAGGATCAGCGATTTAACCAATCGTTTAAGACGGCCCAAGAGTCCTTTTCGTCCGACGAAGCCGAAGTGTTTCGCGACGGAGATAAGCTCCTCATTCGTCTGAAAGGTATGGAGTTCCCCACCGGAAAAGCCGACCTTCCTTCGAAATCCCTCCCGGTTCTCGCGAAAGTGAAGCAAGTGATGGATTCGATGGCCGCCGAAAAGGTCATGGTCGAAGGCCACACGGACTCGGTCGGTTCGAAAGCCAGTAACGAAAAGCTTTCCGAGTCCCGCGCGAAAGCGATCGCAAAATACCTGGTGAGCGTCGATGCCGTAACCGAAGATCACGTGGAAACGAAGGGCTACGGTTTTAATAAGCCGATCGCCACGAATAAGACGAAAGAAGGCCGTGCGCAGAACCG
>JANXTV010000175.1 GCA_025352185.1 Oligoflexia bacterium | reverse complement strand
TGTGGGTGAAAAAACCCGCGGCGGCTCGGACTTTCCTAAAGGCACTGATTTAGCGTGCCGGAATCTATCCTCTACGCTTAATCCGTTTAGCGAGCGCGCTACTTCGATCCACGAGTGCAAGTAGCTCGTCCATTGGATCGGATCTACCTTTTTCGATTTTAAATTCGGCGGCGGCTTGTTGTAGGACTTCGTTCATGAGGCTTTGATATTTCGTTTCTCGTTTTTCCGCCTCGACTCGGAAGGCATCGAGGATATCGACTGGAATTTTTATCGAGATGTGCGCGCGTGCAAACAGGGGTAAAAACTCATCAGCATCGAGTTCTTTCGACCCGAAACTTACGTGAGAGTTCGTTCGATTAAAGTCTTTCCGGGTTTTAGGGATTAGTTTAGCCATGAAAGCGCTCCCACTCCGCGAGAAGTAAATAATGGTGAAATCGAATGACGGCGTCTATTTCCTGCATTGAATTCCTGGTTAAAGGGTTTTTTTTCTAGAATTCTAAAGTCGACAAGTGAAACTCGAATATCGAGGTGATCCCCTGGTTTTTTACTCGCCCTAAGCTCTATCCGCTTCGGCGTATCCGGAGTGCCGATCAATTCCGAAAAGTAGGCAACCACCTCGATCCGTATCTCCTCGGCGACGAGTGCCCTGCGAATGAATTTTACTTCGACTACCGGACCCAGGATTTATAACCCTAACCCCCCTCCTTCCGAATCCCGTCTAGCCGATCAACCAGCCACCCCTTGATGAGTGCCTGCCGCGCGATCCCCCGCCGAGTCGCTTCTTGGTCGATCGCTTTTATCGCCCACTTCGGAAGGTCGAGATTCATCCTTATGATTTCGGTATCGAAATAATCGAGCACGCCTTCGCCTGAATCGAATCGGTCTTCGAAATTTTTAGCGGTGGTGGGATTCATAGAGTTCTTTTTCTTCATGTCGGGCCCTTCTCACGGAGATGATTCGAATTCGGTCTTCCCGGTAAGTAATGATTGCGGTCCAAAACTCATTTCTGATTCGACCGATGACTAAACTTCGATCTTCAGCTCGGTTCCTGGACTTGAGGACGACGACGCCCTCGTCCCAAAGCGAAGTAGCCTGCTTAAAATCGATCCCATGTTTCCGGAGATTCGCCTCGCTTTTTGTCGAATCGAATTCGAAAACATACTTAAAGGATACCTTAAATATACCTATTTGATCCACTCTGCGCCTTACCGCCGGAAAACGTGAATTATTTCAGGTACAAGTCATGTGCCGAAATACCCTACGCCAGACGCAGACAGCCCGCCCCCTTGCTTTCATCGTTTGGATTAGGGTAATATAACCTTATATTAAGGTAATATTACCCTATGATAATCAGCGAACTCTTCGGTAACGAAACGGCAGAAAAAGTCCTGCTTTACCTCGAAAGCTACGGTTCGGGTTATGGACTCGCGATCTCGAAAACCTTCGAGTGTGCGGTTAGCCAAGTACAGCGACAGCTTGAGCGTTTTGAGCGGGAAGGTTTACTCGTGAGTCGTCTCGTGGGGAAGACCCGCCTCTACGAGTGGAATCCTCGGTACCTACTCCTTGGAGAAGTTCGTGCACTCCTTTCTAAGGCTCTAAGTAGACTTCCAGATGAAATGTCAGAGCGCTATTTTAGAAATCGGCAGCGGCCGCGCCGGGGAGGAAAGCCCACTTAAGTCTTCCCGCTCCGGAGGACGACTTGTGTATTTGTATCCCATAGGATACAATAGGGGTGAGGTTTGGAAACACGTTTTCGAGAGCTTTTAAACTATGTGAACTCAGAGGGCCGGTGTCCGTTCGAGGAATGGTTGAATGAGTTAGGCGACGTAGTGGGTAGGGCCGTCGTGCGGAAGCGGCTCAACCGAGTTCGCGTAGGAAACCTCGGGAATACCCGGAGCATAGGTGAAGGGGTCTCGGAGCTGAAGATCGACTTCGGCCCGGGGTACCGGGTTTACTTCGGGGAAGAAGGTTCGAAAGTTATCGTGCTTCTCACGGGGGGCGATAAGGGTTCGCAGGACCGGGATATTCGGAAGGCGAAGGAGTGCTGGAAGGACTATCTATCCTAAACGCGGGGAGGAATTTATGCCGAAACGTACAAAAAAATATGAAGAAAGCCTGATCGAAGCCCTGAAGGATCCAAAAGAAGCAGCGGCGTATCTGAATGCCCACCTCGATGAGGAAGAGAGTGACGAAGTTTTTCTTCTCGCACTTCGGGATGTTGCCCGGGCACACGGAGTCGGCGAAGTCGCCGAAAACGCATCGCTCGGACGTGAAAGCCTCTATAAAACCTTATCGAAGGGCGGTAATCCGAAACTTTCGACCCTCCGGTCCCTCTTAAAGGCGGTTGGACTTACACTCTCCGTACAAAGCGAAAAGAAGCGCGCCTCCTAATACCGAGGACCCGCTTCCGCCCTACCCCCCGCCGGAGTAAACCCCCGCGAGAGCGAAAATCCGGAGTCCCGATTCCTCGATCCCCGTCTTCTCCCACCCAGCAGCGGGAGTATCGGCCGCACCGGCGAGAAGAACATCGGACTTCGCGGTGGACGGCGTGAGGGAAACTGGGCCGGAAACCGCGTCCCACGGCGTATTCCACGTCCCGGTCGAGAGGGCGTACCAGATTTCGGCGACGGAATCGGAGATGAGAATTCGTCGGTGAGTGGCGGGGTGGCAGTCGGTGGCGGCGTGCTTAAGGATGATGCGGATGGGATTCTTATACTCGCCGGTTGTAAATCCCGCAGGGTAGACGACCGCGACGACGAGAACGACCGCCGCGATTCCCGCGATTCCGCGTACGATTCCATTCCGAGCGCGGTTAAGCGCGGCCCCGATGCGCCCCTCGGTGAGCGGATAGGCAACGACGAGCGCCGCGAATGGATAGAACGAAGTATGGTACTGTTCGAGGAACGACGCGACTAAACAGAAGCCTCCGAGAAATCCGAGAGCCGCTAGGAGCCCGGCGCCCTCCCAGCTCCGAAGTACCGCGAGGCCGCGCACGCGGATGATTCGGTAGCCGCCGTAAAAAAAGAACGGAAGCCATGGCCAATACACCCTCGTAAGATTCCGAATCGGCTCGAGGTGTTCTTCGATCGAGTGGTGACCGACTCGCCCGGCGACGTGTTCGATGTAATACCGGTGCAGGTACTCATTCGCCCCTCCGAATATAAACCAAAGTAAAACGGGAAGGATCGATCCCGCGAGCCAGAAGGGGAGGAGCTTAAACTTCCGGTGCGAGGCGAGGATCATGATTCCCGCCGCGAGCGGCGCGAACGCAAAAAGGCCTTTCGAGAGAAATGCCGCCCCAATCAGTAGGCCACCGATTGTAGTGAGCGCCGCCCGTTTCCGGGAATCTTTCGATTCGATACCGAAGAGGAGCGCGAGAAGAGCGAAGACGGAAAAACCGGCGAGAAACGGGTCAAGCATCAGCTCGCGCGAGAACTTCGCAAACCGAGTGGAAGTCAGGAGAATAAAGCTCGCGACGAACGCGAACCACTCTCCGCGGATCCGAAACCCCCACGCGTAAATCCCGACGACCGTTGCGGCACCGAAGAGACTCGGGAGGACTTTAAGCACCCAGTCCGCCGTCCCGAAGATTTTAAAGGTGAGGGCCATCATCCAGATGCCGAGCGGGGGATGTTGGAAAAAGTCGGCGTAGGCTCCGGACGAGTAATGGAGGCGGGCCCAGTCTCCGGTTTCGAGGACATGCTTCGCGAGCGCGCCGTAGGTCATGGCGTCCATGCCGGGCCGGAAGAGTCCGGGCGCGGTCCAGAACATCAGGAGGTAGAGGAGGAAGAGAGTGAGGGCGGCGTTTCGGCGGGAGAGGGGGCTAGAGACTTTCGCGGACGGGATATTTGCCAAGCTTAAACCTCTTTTTTATCT
>JANXTV010000400.1 GCA_025352185.1 Oligoflexia bacterium | reverse complement strand
GGTCTTCAGGCTTCTCGGTAAACTTTAATTTAGCTTTTCCGTGGCAAAAACCATTGCGACCGCAACCGCGATCGCCGCGAACCCGAGAAGGAGCACCGCTCCGGCGGCGCAGTCTTTCGCCTTTCCGATCAGCGGATCACGCGCGGGATGGAGTCGATCGACTACGGCTTCTAATGCGGTGTTGAAGAGCTCGGCGGCGAGGACCGCTCCGGACGTAAGCGCGACTAAACCCCACCAGATCGGAGCGGGACGCATCGCGATGAGTAGCCCGGTCACGCCGAATGCGGCGCCTACCTGAATGCGGAAGCTCCGTTCTTCCTGAAAGGCCTTACGGATTCCGGAGGCGGCGTAACCGAGACGGCGGAGGAATGTCTGATTCTTCATCTGGCCATACTCTCCGTAAATTCGCCGGTCGTAAAGTCCCCGGGTTCTGGGATACCTTCGACTCGAATCATGCGAACGGTCCGAAATTTCTTTCCACCGATACTTTTTCTCCTCCTCATCGCGATTCCGCTCTTCGGCGTCGGTGATCGCGCGTTCGGTACGAATATCCTCGGGTTTCATCTCCATCCGCTTTTGAAGCCGACCCTCATTTTTACGGTGACCCAAGCAAGCTTAAGTCTCCTCGTTTCGCTCGTTCTCGGACTGGTGGGCGGTCTCGCGCTCGCTCCCTTCGACACCCCGAGAATCCGTGGACTCCTTTTCGCCTCTTTCTCGCTCCCGAGTCTCGCCCTGGTCGGAGTCGGAATGGTCTACGCGAGGCATTTCGAATATGGCCTGGGCGCGATTGTTTTCGCCCACGCGTACTTTAATGCTCCGTGGATCGCGCTTTCCGTCATCGACGCAGTATCGACTTTTCCTCGCCCGTGGGCGGAAGCGGCGCGCTCGCTCGGGGGGAATCGGCGGGCTCTTTTTTTCCGACTGACGCTCCCGTGGATTTCTCCTCGAGTCGCTCTCGCCGCAACCCAGGTTTTTGCTTTCTCGGTGATGAGTTTTACCCTCGTCCTTCTTCTCGGTGGCGGGCCGACGAGCGGTACGCTCGAAACGGAGATCTATGCGCAGGTGAGGGGATCGGGTCTGGATATCCCCGGCGCGGCGCAGTTTGCGGTCACGCAGATACTCCTCGCCGCGCTCCCATTAACGCTGGCGACGCTCGTTCGGATGCCGGGGGCAGACTCGGTGGATCTTTCGGTCGCCCACATTCCCTCAGTGCGGGGACCTCGGGCCGGAAAATCTTCGAAATTTACCACGATTCTGGTCTTTCTCTGGTTTCTGATCCCGCTCCTCACCCTTCTCGCGGGAAATTCTCCCGTAGGAATCCTCCGCACGCTTGCCACTCTTCTCCGCGAATCCGAAGTGCGTTCCGCGTTCCTGCTCACCGCCGGGATTGCGACTTTAAGCGCGGCCGCAAGTCTGTTCCTTTGCCTCCCATTCGTGAGCTCGAATCACCGCTGGATTCGGTCGCTCGGTATTTTTCCATCGGGCGTGAGTCCGCTCGTGCTCTGTCTCGGATTTTTTATCGCGTATGCGACGGGACGGTTCGCTTGGATCGATCCTTTCGAGGGCAGCATCTTTGCGATGGTGCTCATTCATTCGGTTCTCCTCCTCCCGATCGGAATTCGAATTCTACTTCCCGTTCGAATTGAATCAGAGCAGCCGGCTCGAAAAAACCTCGTCCTCGCGGCGCGCACCCTCGGCGCAACCGCTCGCATTGCGTGGTGGCGGGTCGAAAGTCCGATCTGGAAGAGAGCGGCCTCGGATTTTTTCCGAATCGCGTGGGTCTGGTCTTTTGCCGATCTCGCCGTACTCAGTTTTTTCGGGTCGGAGCGCCTCGTAACGGTTCCCGTGCTGATCTCGAGGATGATGTCCCGTTACGAATTTCAGTCGGCGTCCGCACTCCTCTTTTTAGTGGCGGTTCTTTCGAGTTCAGTCTTAATCGGGGGAAGAGGCAGAGCATGACGAATGACCGTTCCCTCCGCGTGAATGAATTTCGATCCGTTTATGGAGATTTCACGATCGGAGCTAACTTCAAATTAGAACCCGGCGAGCGCGTGGCGCTGTTCGCTCCGAGCGGGTCGGGAAAGACAACCCTCCTGCGCTGGATCTCGGGTTTCGAGTCGGGAGCGAGTGGCGAACTCACGCTCGCCGGAAAATCGCTATCCGGCGTTGTTCCCGAGAAACGTGAATTTGGAGTGGTGTTCCAGGACTATGCGCTCTTTCCCCACTGGTCGGTGCTCGAAAATGTCGCGTTCGGTCTTGAGATGCGCGGTGCATCTCGGTCGGATCGTGAGTCCCGGGCGATGGCGTTTCTACAGAAACTCCGTCTCGAATCCCGTGCGAAGACTTTAGCGGGGCACCTTTCCGGGGGCGAGAAACAGCGCGTTGCGCTTGCGCGAGCGTTGATTTGGCGACCTAAAGCTCTGCTTCTTGACGAACCCTTCGCCGCCCTCGACCTTTCCGCCCGCGGAAAAGCGCGTGAGGTCGTCCTCGAGCTCCTCGCGGAAAATCCGGTCCCACTCCTCTTCGTTACCCACGACGCGGAAGATGTGAAAAAGTTGGCGACTCGAACTCTCGAGTATTCCGGAAGTGAAGACGGCCGCACCCACCGATTTGGAACTCTTTAACCCGTTCTCCAGGCCTGAAATTTCCAGGATTTCGTGTTTGACCAATGCGGAGGGTCACCCATAAAGTCGCAGGACACATCAGCTTTTTCTATTTTGGAGACATCATGTTCAAGAACCTGACGGCACCGACTCGCGGCGAACGCATCACGATTAGCAACGGCAAACTGAACGTTCCGAATCACCCGGTGATTCCATTCATCGAAGGGGACGGCACGGGTCCGGATATTTGGAAATCGTCGCAGGCCGTTTTCGATGCGGCCGTCGAAAAAGCCTACGGCGGAAAACGAAAGATCGAATGGTTCGAAGTTTACGCTGGAGAAAAGTCGTTCACGAAATATAACGACTGGCTGCCGGAAGATACGTTGACCGCGCTGAAACATTATCTCGTCTCAATCAAGGGACCCCTCACGACTCCGATCGGCGGCGGGATTCGCTCCTTAAACGTGGCGCTTCGCCAGATGCTCGACCTTTACGTCTGCCTTCGTCCCGTCCGCTATTTTAAGGGCGTCCCTTCTCCGGTGAAACATCCGGAAAAAGTCGAAATGACGATTTTCCGCGAAAATTGTGAGGATATTTACGCCGGAATTGAATTCGAAGCGGGTTCGGAAAGCGCGAAGAAGGTCCTCGGATTTTTACGCGAATCCTTCCCGAAAGAGTTCGCAAAAATTCGATTCCCGGAGACTTCCGGAATCGGCGTGAAGCCGGTTTCCCAAGAAGGAACGGCGCGCCTCGTACGCGCGGCACTTGAGTTCGCGTTTCTCCAGAAGCGGAAGTCTCTGACGATCGTACATAAAGGCAACATCATGAAATACACCGAAGGTGGATTTCGGAAATGGGCCTACGAAGTTGCCGAAAAAGAATACGGTACGAAAGTATATACCTGGGATCAGTGGGAAGTGACGAAGAAAGCGAAAGGCGAAGATGCCGCGAACGCCGAGATGAAAGCCGCGCAAACGGCGGGAAAACTCATCGTTAAGGACGCCATTGCCGACATTGCCCTTCAGCAAGTGCTTACCCGTCCGGAAGACTTCGACGTCATCGCGACGCTTAACTTGAACGGCGACTACCTCTCGGACGCTCTCGCGGCACAAGTCGGGGGAATCGGAATCGCTCCCGGCGGAAATATTAACTACCTCACCGGCCACGCGATTTTCGAAGCCACCCACGGGACCGCTCCGAAATATGCAAACCTCGATAAGGTGAATCCCGGATCGGTCATCCTCTCGGGAGAGATGATGTTCCGCCACCTCGGCTGGAACGAAGCGGCCGATCTGATCATCAAGGGAATGGACGGCGCGATCGCGTCCCGTAAAGTGACGTACGACTTTGCTCGCCTCATGAAGCAAGACGGTCTTACCGACGCGAAAGAAATTAAGTGTTCTGAATTCGGTAAAAATATCATCGACCACATGTAATCGGCATCTGCCCACTTCCGTTCGACTAGGAGAAAAAAATGGCTAACAAAAAAGTAAAAGTCACCGTCACCGGCGCCGCCGGCCAAATCGGATACGCAATCCTTTTCCGGATTGCCTCGGGCCAGATGTTTGGACCGAATACGGATGTTGAACTCTCCCTGCTCGAACTCGAGCCCGCGCTTCCCGCTCTCGGCGGCGTCGCGATGGAGCTGGAAGACTGTGCGTTTCCCCTTCTGAAAAACATCGTTTGTACTTCGGACGTAAATACTGCGTTTAAAGGCGCAAACTGGACGGTTCTCGTTGGCGCCGTGCCTCGTAAGCCAGGAATGGAACGCGCGGACCTCCTGAAAGTAAACGGCGGGATTTTCTCCGTTCAGGGGAAAGCGATTAACGATCACGCGGCCGAAGACGTGCGTACGCTCGTCGTCGGAAATCCGTGTAACACGAACGCGCTGATCGCCATGTCGCACGCGCCGCGTGTCTCGAAGGAAAACTTTTTCGCAATGACCATGCTCGACGAGACTCGCGCGCGGAACCAACTCGCCCGTAAAGCGGGTGTGGGCGTCGATCAGGTGAAGGGCCTCGCGATCTGGGGTAACCACTCGCCGACGATGTATCCCGACTTTTTTAATGCGAAAATCGGTGGCAAGCCGGTCACCGAAGTGATTTCGGATCACGCTTGGCTTAAGGGCGACTTTATTACGACCGTCCAGCAGCGCGGAGCTGCAGTTCTGAAGGCGCGCGGAGTTTCCTCGGCTGCCTCGGCCGCTTCGGCCGCGATTGAATCCGTATTTAAGACCGTCCACGATACCCCAGCGGGCGAAGTCGTCTCTCTCGCTCTGTGTTCGCGCGGCCAGTACGGCGTCGACGAAGGCCTGATGTTCTCGTTCCCCTGCCGCATCGAGGGCGGAAAAGTAAAAGTCCAAGAAGGTTGGAAGCATAACGAATTCGGTACCGAAAAATTCGCAAAGACCCTCGAAGAACTTCGCGGCGAGCGCGATGCGGTTAAATCCCTGGGACTCATCTAAATGAATATTCATGAATACCAGGCGAAGCAGATCCTGAAGCGCTATAACGTCCGCGTCGGCGAAGGCCGGTTAGTCGAAGAAGGCGGAAACGTCGAAGATCACGCGGA
>JANXTV010000392.1 GCA_025352185.1 Oligoflexia bacterium | reverse complement strand
CCGACGATAAGGCCGGAATTATCGTCCACGCCGCCGCGCTCGAAGCGTTTTTAAAAACGTCGGGGAAGTGCCCGATGAATTTAAAAGTCGTGATCGAGGGCGAAGAAGAAGTCGGCAGCGGCCACCTCGAAGAGTTCCTGAAAAAATATTCCCCGAAATTAAAGGCCGACGTGATGATCCTGACCGACACGGCGAACTTCGACTGCGGACGTCCGGCGTTAACGGTCGCGCTCCGCGGACTGATCGGACTCGACGTCGAAGTTCGGGCACTCACGAAATCGGTGCACTCCGGAATGTGGGGCGGCCCCATTCCCGATCCGGTCGTGGCGCTCGCAAAAGTACTCGCGACGCTCGTCGATAACGACGGCCGAATCGCGGTGAAGGGCGTGCGCGAACAAGTCACGCCGGTTACCGAATCCGAAGCCGAGCGCATGCGGAAGATACCGTACGACGAAAAACTTTTCCGCGAGCAGGTGGGGTTGATCCCCGGCGCGCGCCTCCTGCCCGAAGGGCCGAATCCGATCGCCCAGCTCTGGCGATATCCGTCGCTGACGGTGACCGCGATCCAAGCCTCTTCGCGCAAGCAGGCGGCGAACATCATTAACGACGCGGCTTGGGCGCGCGTGACGATTCGGACCGCACCCGGAATGGATCCGGTGAAAACCGCGGAACTGATGAAAGCGCATATTAAAGCGGTCACTCCGTGGGGTCTCGAAGTTTCGGTGACGGGCGGCGAAGGCGGCTCCGGGGCTTGGGCGATCGATCCGACCGGTCCCGCGTTCGATGCGGCCGTTTCCTCGATGCGAAAAGGGTACGGCGAAGAGCCGCTCATGATCGGCTGCGGAGGAAGTATTCCCTTCGTGAAGCCTTTCGCCGAAGCGCTCGGCGGAGTCCCCGCGCTCCTGATCGGCGTCGAAGATCCGTATACGAACGCGCACGGAGAAAACGAAAGCCTCCTCGTGAGCGATCTCCGGAAAGCCTGCGTTTCCCAAATCCACCTTTTTTCTGAAATTGCCGAGCGTGTTTCGCCTCGGAAAAAATAATTATTAAATCTTACAGAATCACCCGGAGAAAAAATGAACGCGTCTACCCCTGAGAACATGACCCCCGATTCGTCGACTGACGAAGGCACCGAAAAAATGACCGTCGTCGAGGAGACGATGCGCGCGCAGCGCGACCTTTGGAAAGAAATCTCGACGCGAGTCGCGGCGATTGACCTCCGGGATCTCCCGCACGAAGGTCCGAAGCGGATTATTTTCTTCGGCCTCGGGAGTTCCTACATCGCGGCGAAACTTTGCCAGCTGACTTTAAAGCGCGACCGTACGCGGATGCGCACGCCGGTCATCGTTTGTCCTTCGACTCACGTCGGAGTGGACGCGCTTCCGCAAAAGGGCGACTGGGTTTTTGCCTTCACCCACCGCGCATCCGGCGGCCCGACGATTCAGGCCCTCGAACTCGCCGAACGCCTCGGTGCCTTCACGATCCAAGTTTCCGCGATCGGTGTCGCCCAGCACGCGGCCGCGCATTACTTACTGCCGACGGTTCCCCTCGAGCGGGTCGAACCGCACACCGCGGCCGTCACCGGATCGATCTGCGCCGTGACGACTTTACTCCTCGGTGAAAAATGTACGGAAGAATGGGAAGCGCTGACGTCGCTCCCGACGCCGTCTCTCGATCTCTGCCGCCGCCGCGCGGGTAAGGGTCCGACGCTCCTCGTGGGCGAATGGGAGGGCGAGTGGCTCGCGCGCGAAGGCGCTTTAAAGTTAATGGAAATGGCACGTCTTCCGGTGCGGGCGTTCGGGAGTGAAGAATTCTTCCACGGCCCGAAATATTCTTCGAACGAGAAGGATTCGATTTGGCACATTTCGCTGCCGAAAGATCCGCGGAACGACGATATCCAAGCCTCCCACCAAATCGGCGTATTCGGTTCAAGCCCACTCGCGTGGATGCCGGCGCTCCTCGAACTTCAGTGGATGGCGCTTGCGACCGCCCTTAACCTGGGTGTGGACCCGGACTTAAATCTGCGTCCGTCGGTGTAACATGGCTGGGAAAATTACCGGTCCTTCGTTCGGCTCGGATAATCACGCGGGTATCCATCCCGAGGTGCTGAAGGCGATCGGGGAGGCGAACGTGGGCTACGCATCCGCGTACGGCGCGGATCCCTGGACCGAACGTTTAAGCGCCCTTGTGAAGAAAGTATTCGGCGAGCGGACCGAGTGTTTTCCGGTTTTTAACGGAACCGGCGCGAACGTCGCGGCGCTGTCGGCGGTATTAAAACGGTACGAAGGTGTCATCTGCGCGGAAAAATCTCACATCGATGTCGACGAGGGCGGGGCTCCGGAATCGATCGGTGGATTTAAACTCCTAACGATCCCGACGAAAGATCAGAAGTTAACCGTTTCCGTCATACGAGAAAAACTCACGCGCCGGGGCGACGCCCACGCGGTCCAACCCCGCGTGATTTCGATCACCCAGTCGACGGAGCTCGGTACGATTTATTCGTGCGAGGAAATCCACGCGATTTCGAATTTTGCCCATGCGGAAGGGCTCGTCCTGCACATGGACGGGGCCCGGATCGCGAATGCGGCCGCGAGCCTCCAAGCGGGTGGCTCTGCGAATGAATATTTACGCGCGTGCACGACCGACGTCGGAGTGGACCTCCTTTCGTTCGGCGGAACGAAGAATGGCCTCATGGGCGCCGAGGCGGTCCTGGATCTCACCGGAAAATTCGCGACCGATTTGCGCTTTATCCAAAAGCAGAGCATGCAGCTCGCTTCGAAAATGCGGTTTTGTTCGGCGCAGCTGATCGCGGCGCTTGAAAATGATCTCTGGCGCCGAAATGCGGAGCAGGCAAACGGAATGGCGCGCCTTCTCGAATCGAAAATTCGCGGTGTTCCCGGCGTGACGATTGCCCAGAAGGTGGAAGCGAACGCAGTTTTCGCGAAGTTACCTAAAAAAATCATTCCCGGCCTCCAAGCGCAGTTTCCGTTTTACGTCTGGGAGGAGCTTCCCGAAGTTCCGGGGGAAACCCCGGTTTCGGTCGTGCGCCTCATGTGCTCGTTCCAGACCACCGAATCGGACGTCCTGGCCCTAGCTCGAGCGATCCTCAGCACCTAGTTCCCGAGATATTCCCGATGGTTAGAGCTGAGCGGAACCGTTCGGCGGGAATTCATTAAATCCTATCCTCCCGGAGTGGGCGTTTCTGTTTACAGCCTGTAACGCCATGTGTTACGGGTCGGGCCATTCGTAAACAGATCACTCTCCAATAAGGATTAAATCTCATGAAAACTTCCATTCTCGTTATCTTCGCGACCTTACTTTCCTCAAATCTCGTTTCCGCCAGTACGAAACTCACCTGCGAACCGAGCAAGAAAAATAATTACTTCACGGACTCGGTCGAACTCGTCGTCGTTTCCGGAAAAACCATTCAGGTGAATGGAATTAAGCTGAAACTCGACCCTTCGTACGAGGCTCGTTATAAGACGGACTACGAGCGTTACGTCGGAAAGACGGACGAAGCGACCCAGTGGTCGGATTCGGGTTCCACCGAAGTGTTCTATAACGGGGATTCGAAACTGAAGTTCACCATTCGCGGTGAGATGTTCATCTCTGAAACCTTTACCTGCGAATAAGCTAGAACCGCGCGACGGCGCCCATTTCGTATTCAATCGTTTCGCCCGTCTTCGCGTTCGCGAGGCCCGAGCCGGCGAGGAGAATATGCGCGCAGTGCTGCGTGATCGTTCCCGCTTTTCCCCGGAGGACGGCGAACGTTTTCGAAGTGCCTAAACCCACGTCCGGAGTTCCGCGCAGGACCGTGAGCGAGCGGGCGTCGCAGGCGTGTTGGTAGATGATGCAGGACTGGACGAAGCGCGTTTCGTCTTTAATCCATTCGGGATAGCGCTCCAGCGGATATCCATCCGAGTGGGCTAGGAAGTACGCGAAGTCGTATCGAGAATCGTCTTCTTCGCCCCGCCATATCGAGGTGAACGAGCTGCCGGCGCGTCTATCGTGGTGGTAGATTACGTTAAAGGAAACACCGAGTCCGAACGGTACGATTTCTTCGCCGTCCTCGCTCGGAGTGGCGAGTTGGCCGTCTTGGTCCACTCCCGCTACCCAGTCGGTGCAACCCGAGTAGGGTGCGCAGAAGCGATGTCGGATTTCAAACCGAGTTTCTCCGAGGGCCCGCTCTACTTCGTCGTGCATCGCGGGGAGCGTGCGAAACGCCGATTCGGAAGTCATCGGGTCGCCGTCGCAGACCTTAGTTTGGAACGGATCGTCTTTCGCGAGGCCGATCGCGGGCGCGGCGATTCCGATCGTAGCGATGAGGACTAAAGTCAGGCGCAGGAGCGTGGATCGATTCATTTTATTTCCTCGTGAGGTGGAGTCATGAGCGGGAGGGGCTCCAGCTCGATTTATCGGTTCGATTTAATAGTGGGATTCGGCCGAAAATTCGAACTCGTCCCACCGGCCGTATCGGTCGCGCTCCGTTTCGGATTTTTCCGAGTACCGGGCGCAGTGTTCAGTCATGTAGAGGTCGCCGCCGTGGAACGAGGCTTGGTACTTCGCGGACGCATTCGGTCCATCGAACGTCGCGACCGGTTCGGTTCGGTAGCGGTGCGTGTTGCCGAGGAGAGCGTATTCGGTAGAAACTTTTCCGCCGGTTCCGTGGGGAAGGGGGTAGTTTGCTTGGGCCGTGAAAGAGGCGTCCTCAAACTCGGAGTGGGAAGTGAAGGCCTCCGCGCGGAAGGTGGGATAGATTCCCTTCGGGGTCGCCGAGATGAGGAAGCTCCCACCTTCGCCGAGTCGATCGGCTTCGAAGAACCAGTTCGGATATTCGTCGTCGGAATCGTAAATCACGGTGCGTCCGCCGAAGTATTTCTTAAGCGGCAGGGTCGACCATCCTTCGCATTCACCGCCCTTCCGGCAGACTCGGCCTCGGAGCGCGAATTCAACCCGACCGAGGGTGGCGGTGGTTCCCCCTCGGGGAAGAAATTTTGCGGCCTCTTCGGTGGAGAGCATTTTACCGTCACATTCGGCGCGGGCTAAATGGGGGTGAATGAGGTCTACGGAAGTAAGGGCGAGGAATCCCAGGAGTGTTTTTAAAT
>JANXTV010000076.1 GCA_025352185.1 Oligoflexia bacterium | reverse complement strand
TTCGAAGCCTCGCTTTAAGGACCTGACGCTCGATACTTTCACTCAGACCGTCACCCGTGACGCTGTTCAGAAAGTCATCCAGCTCACCCAGACCGAGTATAAAATCCTCGCGCTATTTTTCCGAAATCCAGATCGCCGTTTAAACCGCGAAGAGATCATCGGCGAAGTCTGGAAGAGCGAAGCCCTCAGTCCGAAAGCCTTTGATTTTCACCTTTCGAAGCTTCGCGAAAAGCTTCGCGAACTCGGAGTGAAGATTAACTATCAGACGAACGAAGGATACTGCCTAATCCAGGAGTAATTTCGTTAAAATGAATTTCCGGAAAAACCCCGCGTCCCGATTCGGACGCGGGGTTTTTTTTTCCCTTTCGCCGATCTTAGGCGTTAACTTTTAGGCATGAAGACCTACCTGCTGGCGATCGACGAGGGAACGACCGGAACGACGGCCGTTATCATGGATAGTGAACTGAATCTCATCGCGGAGAGTTCGGTCGATTTTCCCCAGCATTTTCCGAAACCGGGTTGGGTCGAGCACGATCCGAAAGAAATCTGGAAAGCAGTCGGAGAAAGCGTCACCGCGGCAATAAAAAAATCCGGAATCGACGGTAAGTCCATCTCCGCCATCGGCATCACTAACCAGCGGGAGACCGTCTGCTTCTGGGATAAAAAAACGGGCGAGACTCTCGGGAACGCGATCGTTTGGCAAGATCGGCGGACCGCCGACCTCTGCGAGTCGCTAAAAAAACAGTCGCTTGAAAAAGTTTTTCAACGCGCGACGGGACTCCTACTAGATCCCTATTTTTCGGGGACGAAGGCCGCTTGGGCGATCTCGAATTGGGGACCGGTCGGAAAGGCCGCGAAAGAAGATCGCCTAGCCGTCGGTACGATCGATAGTTTTCTCGTGATGAAACTTACCGACGGGGCCGCCCATGTCACCGAACCCTCGAACGCATCCCGTACGCTCGCTTTCCACCTCGAGAAGAGAAAGTTCGACGAATCTCTTTGCTCCGCCCTCGGAGTTTCGAAGTCGATCTGGCCCGAGGTAAAACCTTCTTCCGGGAAATTTGCGGTGACCCGAGGAGCCGGCTTTTTACCCGACGGCATTCCGATCACCGGAATTCTCGGCGACCAACAGTCCGCACTCCTCGGTCAGGCGTGCACGCGCCCGGGCCTCGCAAAATGTACGTACGGAACCGGTGCTTTCCTGCTGATGAACACCGGCTCGAAGCCCGTCTATTCGAATCATCGACTCCTGACGACGATCGCATGGACGCTCGGTGATCTCGCCGACGATAAAAATACGACGTACGCTCTCGAGGGATCGACCTTCGTCGCGGGAGCCGCGGTCCAGTGGTTCCGCGACGGACTCGGCTTAATAAAAGATTCCGCCGAGATCGAGGCGCTCGCGAGTTCCGTCCCCGATGCGGGCGGCGTGAATTTCGTGCCGGCGCTCACCGGGCTCGGGGCTCCGTACTGGAGTCCCGATTCAACCGGACTCTTCACGGGCATCACGCGCGGTACGACGAAGGCGCACCTCGCGCGCGCCGTCCTCGAAGGAATCGCATTCCAAATCGCCGACCTCCTCGCGGCGATGCAACAGGATCTCGGTCGACCCCTCGAAGGACTGAATGTCGACGGCGGAGCCTCGGCGAATAATTTAATGATGCAGTTCCAATCGAATATTCTCGGCGTGAATTTAAAACGTCCGCGGTACGTCGAGACGACTTCCCTCGGCGCAATTTTCGCCGCCGGAATGGGAATGGGGATTTGGAGCGATCTTTCGGCGATCGAGAAAAGCTGGAAGATCGATCGCGAATTTAAGCCCGCGATGGACCCGACCAACCGCGGGAACGAGATTTCCCGCTGGAAATCCGCCGTCGCGAAAGCCCTCCACCGGGGGTAAGGCGCACTCGTCATAAATTCACCTTTAATATCAATGGGTTAAATTCGGTTGACGGCCGAGTAAAACCTCGATCGTCCAGTCCTTGCAAAACCACGCAGCGCGCTATAACACTCCCTCAGTTTTAACTGACCTGAGGGGGTTCCATGCTTCGATCCTACGCCGTTTACTCTGCCGTCCTGCTCGCCGCTTCATCTTGTTCCATGAAAAAAAATATGGATGAGATGCACGACGACACCCATAAAATGTCGGGCACCACGGAAGGCATGGCGAAGACGACCGAAGAATTAAAGAAACTCACGGAAGACATGGCGAAAACGACGGAGGCCCTGAAGAAGCTGACCGAAAGTGTTTCGAAAACGACTTGCATCATGTACCGATCGCTCCGCCAGGGTAATGCGAAGGCCTCCCGCGACCAGGATCTCCAGGATATCGCGAACGCAAAAGACGTCGCCGCCCGTCTCGCCGACGCCGCCGCGTATATGCAAGGTTACGAGTACCAAGTCTGGTCCCCGACCTGCATCGACGAAGCTTCCCGTGATATCGCAATCGAACAAAGCGCGCGCGAAATGCTCGCGAAAATCCAAGGCTTCATCAAAGACCGCTCCGAAGTCGGCGCGACGAAAACCTCCGATAACGCCGAAGTGCTTTACGCTCTAGCGGCCACGCTCCATTATGTGAACCCGCTTCAGGCACAGTTTCTGAAAGGTTCGACGTACGAAGTGATGCGTCCGTTCGATATGCTCGTGAAAGGGATCGAACTCGACCAGGCCCGTAACCGCGGTGAAGTGACCACTACGGACTTTCCACCTTACGCCGAAATCGTCGGTAAGTACGAAAAGGACGCCGAGTTCATTCTCCGCGTTCGCGCAAACTTTCTGATGGCTTATGCTTTCTCGATCGCCGATTCTGATTCATTTGGAAACGGACCCGGAAAAGTGGAAAAAATCTGGCGCGTCGTCACCTCTAAAATTTTCGGAACGAAATGGAGTCCAAACGTCGATGCCCGCACCGAAACCGAAATTCGCGACCGTATCACCACGTCACTGAACTACGCGATCGAAACAAAAGACGCATTAGTTCGACTCGGAATCGATCCGATGACGGATAAAACCATTCTGAAGCTCTGGAAGGATGCCGACTTTTCTCAGGTGAATCTCGGGGAGATGGAAAAAAGCACGGACGTGAAAGTTCGCGGAAAAGCGAAAGCCATTCGCGAACTCATCACCGCTCGGGACCGCCTCCTCGCCCACGGGGCTTCCGGAAGCTGGTAATTAAAGACCGCGAACTCGCAAGGCGTTTCGCACGGCGAGCATTTTACCTTCTTGATAGCTATTCGATTTACCCGCGACCGAAGGGATAACCTTACGGATCGCCTTACGAATATTATCCTCGAGGCTGCTTGCTTCGCTCGGCTTATTATCTAAGATGACTTCGATCTCGCCCTTCAGGCGGGTATTCTCATCCATCGTTTCGAGCGCCGCGATCATAATCGCCGGACCTTCCGCACCGAGGGCCTTCTCGAGATCGACGAGGACGCTATAGGTAAAGCTGTGGCGAGCAGCGTTCACGGAAACATCTTCTTCGAAGGTATAACGGGTCTTCATCGAACCTTTTTTCGGAGCATTCCCTTTAGAGATCTTGCCGCCGACGTGCGCCGCCAGATTCTTCAGTCCAGAAATTTGGTACGCAAAGTAATTCGCGTAACCCTCGTTCAGGGCCGAGGACTTTAAAGTATTAAACACCGGCGCGAGCACGGTGTGGGTATATTCGTGATACGCGATTTCTGGGATCATCGCGGCGTCGAGACGTGCCGCCTGCTTCAGAAGCTTTCCTAAACCACCGACGATCCCCGGGATGATTTCTACCGTACCGAGCGTGAAGGCCACGGAAATCAGATGAACGACCGGATCGATGTGTCCATCCATTGCGTCGCGAGAGAGGTCGAGGAAATCTCCGTAAAGAAGATTATCACGGAGGGGGTCCTTAAAATCGGGACTGTTTACCATCCGGCCGACCATCGCGCCGGTGGAATTATTCGTTTCTCTTTTCGGGGTATAGAACCAGGTCTCGTATCCCCAAGCCTCGGTATCGTCATCTTTTTCCCAGTCGCGGGAAGGTCCGATCGTGCGTGCACCGTTATAAACTTTTCGACCCGTCGTTTCGAAATGAATCGCTTGCGAAAACGGGAGTTCCTGATTCACCCGAACCGTAACTTTTTCGTTCAGGGACGTTACGAAAGGCTCTACCTGGAATGCAGGTTTAGCGAGGTACCAACTACGTGCTTTCGTCATGTGGAAGTAGACGGTCGCGGCGCGAAGTCGGACGATGTCGCTTGCGGGGGAACATCCACTAGCCGCCGCAGCCGTTAAACAAATTGGCATCGAGCCGGAACCCTCGACGACCTTAAAAATTTTTCCCTCGAATCCAACGTCCGAAACAAGATCGGTGATGTCGGCATCCCGCTTTACGAGCGATTCGCCGTCCCGATCCATGATCGGAAGACGAATCGTATCGCTCGCGAGAACGGAATTCACGAGAGTCGAACCGACGAGGACCGTACTAACGAACGCTGCTAACAGGAATGGTGCGGGTTTCATTATTATACTCCGTGCGGTCGGCTTTGTTACGTTTAACGGAATCGAAGATGATCGATCCTAAGCTGTAGAAAGGAAGAAGTTGGGGTTGGGTGATCAGCAGCGTCCGGGCGATATCTCCGAGATATTGGAGGAACTTCGACTTATCGGGCTTCGGTTGCTTAAACTCCGGGTAAGCGAGAATCGCGCGGGCCCAGTTTATATCCATATCTCCGGTAAGCACCGACGCGATCACTACGTCATCGAGCACGACGCGGTGGCCGTAAAGGTAGTCATTCGGATCCGTAGGCCGGCGGCGAATTTCACTTAAGGTGCTATTTAAAGCAATGGTGGCATAATCGTCGTTCGTGAGTTTAAGTTCACGTGTCTCTCCGTCCTTAGAACCCGTGATCTTCATGTCGGACGTCCAGAACCAAATCATGTTCGTCATTAACTTCGAAAGTTCACCGAGAGCATTGCGATTATATTTAATGGTTATCGCCTCGATGGCACCGACGCGACCCAGTCCACGAATACTCTTCTTATAGTGTTTCGAGATCAGCGCAACGACCGCCGGATCGAGCTCTCCATCGGCCGAGACCCCTTTCGCCTTACGCGACTCCAGGAGACCCAGTTTCTTAAAACGGTAATCGGTAAATTGGGGAACGAGAACCTGATCCCTTTTCGGTGCCTTGCGGGAATTTCCGAGTGAGGAAAGCTGTTCGGAATCGATCGTGAACTCGCGATTTTCGGTGATCGCAAACGACTCCACGTAATAGGTTAGAATCGCGGCTTCGACCGAGTCGAGAACGCCTTCATTAAGTGCTTTCGAATAGAGTCCGGTAAACTGGCTACGAAGGCATTCAAGGCGGTCGTATTCCGCAACGTCCGATCGTTCTTCCGGGCACCATCCACGTTTTGAAAAATCATTCACCATACCGATCAGGAACTCACGGCTATTTCGATATTTTTTCGCGTGCGCTTTCGCTTCGTCTTCCGTCTCGCCGACCGAACCGAGTTCTCCCGTTAGTTCGAGCTCACCCAGGTGGTAAGCGAGGAGGTCGACTTCAGGAGAATGAGTCTGATTCGGGGGTACCGCGAAACTCGGAAGCGACGCGGTCGAAACCAGGCTCATGACTAATAGAGGAGAGAGGATGCGCTTTAGCATAACGATCACTAAAGCGAAGATCGTACCAGAATAGGTGGGTTTACAGCCTCTATAGGGGCTCTGGGAGGGTCGTGGGCGACCCTCCCGTCTAAAGATTAGACACACGCCCACCACCCGTACGCGGGCGTTTAAAAAGCAAAAGGCCCGGAAGCTTTCGCCTCCGGACCCTTTGCTTAAGAATTTCTCTTAGAGTGAAGGACTACGAGTGAATTACTGGCACTCGCCTTTTCCACCGATCACGAGGACCGTACCGAGAACAGCGGCTGCACCAGCCACGATTCCGAGGGTTCCCGCGATTTTCTTCTGGCGGGGAACATCACCGACCGCTTGAGTTTGATTAGCCGAAAGTTGGGTCATGTCCGTATTGAACTCGACAGCAAGTTGGGCAAGTTCTGCGCTCTTGTTGGTAGGGTTCGTGAGGAACGCCATACGGAGCGAGAGGTCAACAATCTGCGTGTTCCAAGAGGTGACTTGGCGAGTCTTATCCGCGATTTCGTTCTTAGCATCGATCGCAGCCTGGCTGTTTGGATCGAGAACCGAGAGCTGTCCGTTCAGGTAAGCGATACGCTGGTTAGCGGTCGAAATCTGTCCGTTAATCGTGACGATGGTTTGTGGGATAACGATTTGGAAATTTTCGATATCGTATTTATCAGCGTTATACTGCTTCTGGCGCTCTTGTTTACGATTTTCGTAATCTTTCGTGACCGCAGCCGAACCTTTGGTTTTCGTGAGGGCAACCACACCAACGACTACGGCGCCGATGATGAGAGCGATACCGGCTACAAAGCCGCCGCATCCTGCCCAAGCGAGACCGTCGTTCGATGCACCGCGAATACCGGTTGCGAGAACTTCAGCGAACTCAGGTCCGGAGAGAGCAGCGCGACCGTTAACACCGGCCATTGCGTCTTTCACGCGAACTTGGAATTTTTCGTGATCTTTACGGGACTGGGTAGCTCCAACGAAGTTATCCACTTGGTCGAGAGAGATATTCTCGAGCACGAGGGTTTCGGAGAACTTCGCCATAGCGTCTTTCGGCGCCATCGCTCCGGAGTCGATCGCTTTACGGGCCTTTTTAAGGGCTCCGGCGATAACACCGAAAGATTTGTCGGCTTGAGCAGCCGATTGCGTGGTGGCGGCGGCTTCGGCCGTCGACATCATCGCGAAAGAGAGACCGTTAGAAACGAGAGTGAGCGATAGAATGCTCACGACACCCAGGGACATTTTATTCTTAAGCACAGAGGACTCCTTACGGTTAAGTGATGAGTAGAGAAGGTCAGGAACGCATCTCTGTGGGTGCGGAAGCGGCCGAACTCACGCGCTGCTTCTAACGCATCGCGCATCTTTTAGGCAACAAAAAATACAGGGTATTGGTGACGAACCGGGCCAAAAACGTATTTATCCTATAATATCAAATAGATATTAACGAAGTACCTTCACGAGATCCCGCACTCGGGAGACCGTAAGAAGCTTTAGACCCGCTCCGGAGAAGACTTTTTTCGGGGAGTTTTCCGGGATGATGACCGTTGAAAACCCTAATTTCTTCGCTTCGGCAATCCGCACGTCCATCTGCGGCGCACGCCGCACTTCTCCGGTGAGCGCGAGTTCGCCGAGAAAAAGCCAATCTCCCGGAATAGAAACTTCTTCGACGCTCGACCAAATTGCGGCGGCCGCCGCAAGATCGACGGCCGGTTCCGAGATGCGCAGTCCTCCCGAAACATTAAAAAATAAATCCTTCTGCATGAGGGGCAGCCCCATGTGACGTTCGAGAATCGCGGCGAGAATCGAAATCCGCGAATTATCGATTCCCTGCGCTGTCCTTCGCGGCATGGCGAGACCACTCGGTACGATGAGCGCCTGGAGCTCCACGAGCAGCGGTCGTGAACCTTCAAGCGACGCCGTAATCGCGACGCCAGAAACCGATTCACTTCTTTCGGAGAGAAATAAGCTCGACGGATTTCGAACTTCCTTCAGTCCGTCGGACTCCATTTCGAATACCCCGAGTTCATTCGTACTCCCGAAACGATTTTTTACCGTTCGCAGGAGTCGATAACTCTGGGAGCCTTCGCCTTCGAAATAAAGAACCGTATCGACCATGTGTTCGATCGTTTTCGGACCGGCGATGGCGCCTTCTTTCGTCACGTGTCCGACCAACCAGACCGCAACTCCCGCAGTTTTCGCGAGCGCCATGAGGCGGGACGTGATTTCCCGCACTTGGGAAACGCTTCCCGGAGCGCTCTGCGAATAATTCGAAGTGAACGTCTGGAGCGAATCCATAAAAAGTACAGAAGGTTTTAGTTCCTGGACCGAGGCGAATACGCGCTCCAGCTGCGTTTCGGCCGCAAGAAAAATACGTCCGTTCCCTTTCACACCCATGCGCTTTGCTCGCGCTGCGATCTGATCGAGAGATTCTTCTCCCGAAACGTAAAGGATTTTAATCTCGGGATTTTCGTCGAGTAAACCCTTCGCAAGCTGCAGCAGCAGCGTCGACTTACCGATACCGGGATCTCCCCCGAGGAGAGTAAAAGCATCCGGTACTAATCCCCCGCCCAGGGTACGATCGAGTTCGACCATTCCGGTCGAGAGTCGTTTTTTTGCCGTTTTC
>JANXTV010000034.1 GCA_025352185.1 Oligoflexia bacterium | reverse complement strand
AAACCTTCCCTTCAACGCCCACGTCCGGGAATAAAAAGACGCCAACGTTAGATGGGAATCCCGAGATAATCTCTTTGGCGGCACCGTTAAAACAGCCGGCGGGCCGAACCCCAGAAGTAGGAATCGTGCAATCGGTGGATGTCGGATTTATTTGCCAGGGCGGAAGGAAAGCTGCAGACGTACTCGCCAGATAGTAAAAGGGTTTAAAATTAATCACCTTGCAGTTAACGCCGGGCCGCGCCCCGAAAGTAATAAAAAACTTACTGAAATAGAGCTCTTCCTCGGGAATCGCCAGGGTACACGTCTTATTCGTTACTCCTGAGCCCGGTAGAATTTGGCATTTGAGTTTCTCCGTCCGAATATCCGGCTTATCCTGTCGGGCCGTATCGATTTTAAAGTAGAGGTCGCCGTCGACCGTGTTTACTTTAGAAATAGCGACCGAACCTAAGGAAGAGGTGTCGGGAGCCGGCTCGAGGCACGCACTCATCGGCACGGTGCCGAACAGCCCAGCGAAGAAGAATAAGATGCGATTTCGACTCATGTTGGAAGCTCCCTCAGTCACCCGTCCCAGAAACTTCGAGATCGTGTCTCTTAGTTTCGGCGAATTTACGGGAGGACTAAAGAGTCAGAACTTTCCCAGTGTCAGAGGATTGGCGCGACTTAAAAAGCGTTTTCGTAACCGTAAATCCGGAGCGAGACGGACGCGCCGAGCTGGGTGTAGCCACCGATCGAGGCTTGGGGCGTGATGTAATACACTTGGGGCGCGAACCCGTAACTCACGCGCGAATCTTTCGAATGCGAGAAGATAATATCGAGCCCCCCCATCACGCCGTAAGCCATCAGGGCGAGCTTTCCTTGCGAGGGATCGGTAAAACTGTGCGCGCTCTGCACGCCGAAGAGGGCCATGACGGAGATAAACCCGAGTTTCGGTCCGATTCCGACCATCGCGGAATCGACGGTCGCGGTCGTCGTCTGGGGAGTCCCGACGAAGTCGACGGCCATCTGTAAGTTCCCCGACAGCATCCAGCCAATACCGGCGTTATAACCCAGTCCGCCCGGAGTACCGGTCGAGGAAGTCGTGGTCGTCGTAACTCCCTTCGGAGAAACACTCCCGTAACTGCCTCCGAAATAAAGCCAAAGCACGAGTTCCTTCGCGTTCAGCCGCGCTTCCATTCCCATGTCCTTCAGTTCCTTCGCGCTAGAAAACTCAGTCGAAGCGCCGAGGGACGGTCCAGTTGCGGGAACGTTTGCCGATTCCATCTCGGGCGAAAGCTCGGGCGGAGCCGCATCGGCGTCCGTCGACTCCGGCAGGGGTGGAAAATTTTCATCGGGAGGCGGTGCATCCGCAGGAACCGCATTCGGATCCGACTTCGGAGCCGAGGCATTCGTCGTCGTGTTCGGGGTCATGAGTTCAGGCGGAGGCGGTAACTCGGCCGACGCGTCATTGGTTGCCGGCATATCGAGTGATTCGGGTGGCGGCGGGAGTTCGGCACCCTCCTCGGCAAACACCGACCCGGTCGAGAGAGCGAAAGAAAGAAGGAACCACCCGAAATTCCGCGATCGAGAGTTTTGCATCCTCTTAAGTGTTACGGAGCAGTCGGCTAAGATCAAGTCAAAGCGGCGCTTACCCCTAGTGCCGAAAATCTGACGGAGGGTCGCCGCTAGCTTACGAGGGCCCTTCTTTCCGAACCCAAACTGAATTAGCTTGGCCCGATGAAACGCCTCCTCATCGCTCTCGTGCTGTCGGCCCTCGTTTATGTGAGCTACCACTACTTTACGCCCCCGCCACCGATTTCGATTCGATTCACGTTTCGACCGGGGGAACTCACCGAACTCTGCGACGCTTCGATTCAGCGTGCGAAGGAAACGGTCGAAAAAATTAAGGGACGAAATTCTTTCGAACTCCTTCTCTTTTCCCGCTCCGTAGGTTCCTTCGAGCAGACGCTCGCTAAACTGGGCGACGAAACTACTCCCCTCACGTTTATGGCCTCCGTCTCTAAGGAGGCCGCCCTTCGTGCCGAAAGTACGGCCTGCGAAGAAAAAATCGGACAGCTCTACCCCACCTTCTTCGTGGATAAGGTCCTTTACCGTAGCCTTCACCGCGGAATTCCGCTGACGGTTGCCGAACGGCGACTTGCGCACGAGACGTTCCGGGCATTCGAAAAGAACGGAATGAATCTCGACGACGCGAAGCTCTCTCACCTGCGTGAACTGAAACAGAAACTCGCCACTCTCCAAACCAAATTTTCCAAAAATCTGAACGACGATAAGTCATCCGTACTGTTTACACCGGCGGAACTCACGGGTGTGCCCGAGGCCTTTTTAAAACGTCTCGTTCGTGGGTCGGACGGTCGCTATATCGTGACCACTAAGTCGACGGACTATCTTCAGCTCATGGAAAATGCGAAGAGCAGCGCCGCCCGAAAGCGGATGATGTTTGCGTATCTAAATCGGCAGTCGACGGAGAACACGAAACTCCTAGAAGAGGCACTCGGAACTCGCGCCGAAATCGCGGCGCTGCTCGGGTACCCTTCCTGGGCCGATCTAGAAATCGACGGCCGGATGGCAAAATCCGCGAAAGAGGTACAGCATTTTCTCGACGGACTCCGGGAAAAACTCACGATCCGGAAGAATCAAGATCTCGAAAAACTACTCGCCTATAAGAAACAGATCGAACCCGGCGCGAAATCGATCGATCCGCAGGATATTGCGTACCTCGCAGACCAGCTGAAAAAAAAGTCCTATGCGTTTGACGAAGAAAAAGTCGCCGAATACTTTCCCGCCGACACCGTCATGGACGGGCTCTTTAAAGTGTACTCTAAACTTTTCGGAGTGAGCTTCATCGAAGTGAAGGATGCGCCGGTCTGGGCGGAAGGCGTGAAACTCTACGAGATTCGAGAAAAGAGTAACGAACGCCTAATCGGATATTTCTATAAAGATACGATCCCGCGCGAAGGGAAGTACGGGCATGCCGCTGCCTTTTCCCTGATTGCGGAACGGACGATTCGTGGGCGGACGTCGAAACCGATATCGTCGATTGTCGCAAATTTTACGCCCCCTTCGGCCGACCGACCCTCGCTATTAACCCACGACGAAGTCGAGACCCTATTTCACGAATTCGGGCACATCATGCACCAAACCCTCAGCACCGCTCCGTACGCGTCGCTCTCGGGAAGTTCCGTCGCGCAGGATTTCGTCGAGGCGCCGTCACAGATG
>JANXTV010000022.1 GCA_025352185.1 Oligoflexia bacterium | reverse complement strand
CGTGGTCCTACCGCGAGGTCGCGAAACGGGTAAAGCAGGAGAAGGCGTACCGAGCGGTCGGAACCGCCAACGGGAAGAATCCCCTTTCGATCATCGTCCCCTGTCACCGGGTCATTGCCTCGGATGGCACGCTCGGGGGATATTCGGGAGGTCTCGGAAAAAAGGCAGAACTCCTCGAACTGGAGCGAATTCACGCGAAGTAGTCGAGTAGAGTGGGCCTTTTATTTCGCCGAGTTTTCCGTTAGAAAGCGGGGATGAATCTTTATCTCGTTCACTGTGGTTTTTACGACATGGAACTCGCCGACGGAATCTACGAGTCCCACACGAATTTTTTCGTCGTGGCCGATAGTTTCGAGCACGCGCGAGTGCGCGCGAAGGAGATTCCAGACTTTAAAGGAAAGCGGATGCACGTCGACGGAGTACAGGAAATAAGCGCCGTGCTCGGTCACCGAATTCGGCTGGAGAGAGATGCCACCCTCGCGGAAGGGGAGAGTGATATTCGCAGTCACCGGCACCGTGACCTCGCTCCGAAGCCCGCTACTCCAGCCCCTTCTGGTTCCTAGGCTGAGTCTCGGAGTTTCGTTTCGCGAGCGCAAGTTGCTGCGAGAAATCCAGAGAAACGGTCTTCTGCGAAGCGTACTGATTATCTCCGAGGAATCCTGGGACCATACCGGTCGTCGTGCCGGCGGTGGCGTGGCATCCGAGACACGAACCCTTTGGATTATCCGCCGGGCCGTTCAGGCGTCCTTCGAGTCCATTTGGCTTCGAGCCGGCGAATACGCTCGAATCGTTCGGAGGTAGTCCGAGTCCGATTTGCATTCCCTGGGGTCGCATCTTTCTAAATCCCGGAGGAATACCCGGCAAATGAGAGGGAGATACGTAAGTTGCGTCGTAATAGTAAGTCGTCATTACCCAGGATTCGAGTCCCTTCCGAGCGCCACGGAGACTCGAGTCTTTCACGGCAATATCGATCTGGACGAGGCTGACCGGACGAATTTTTCGTTTCGTCTCGCCTTTCTCGTGGGTCACGTTTGCTTGGAGGACGTGCGTTCCCTGCAGTCCCACAAAATTTGCGGTGGTGAACAGAAATTTTACCGCGACCGTGCCGTCCGGAAAGTAGGCTGGTTCGCCACCGAACCCGCTCCGCTGAAATGCGGCTTGGGCCTTCGGATTTCCGCGAGTACCGAATACGTTTCGAATTCCCCGGCATCCCTGAGCATTATAGAATCCGACTCCCCAGTCCGAACCGAAGGTCGCGTCGGGATACATGCCGCTCGGGGCGAGTGCCCGTTCCTTCGTGAATCCATGAATCGCTTCGCGACCGCTATCGCCGACGTTTAGCCAAGGCATGTGACACCAGTACCGTTTCTGATTCTTTTCGGCGTAGAGCACGGATTCCACCCCGCCCGGACCGTTCACCATTCCGTCGTAGGCATAGTCGAGAAGGAGTTGCGAAACTTTAAGTTGTCCGTCCGGAGTTTCGACGCTCATCCCCTTCCACGGGCGATCGGCGTTTTCGTTCCACCGGGTCTCGGCCGTATCGTAATCGGCGGAAAGCGTAAACTTTGTCAAGGCATTCGCCTTAGCGTCGTTAGCGACGTCGAGAATTTCGAATCCTTTTTTTGCGTCCGAGGCCGGCTCTCGCGACGACTTTACGATCGTAGTTTCGACGAGCGCCTTCATGTCCGCACGTTCCTCGGCGGTGTACGGTATCAGAACCGGATTTTCCGACGAGGGGCTGCGCGCTGCGGGATCTCCGAGGTCGACGAGAAGATCTGTTTTCCCGGGGGCGTAGCAGGAGGGGAGGCGGAAATGGAATGGAACTGGAGATTGGTTCGGCGGCGTAAACACGCCTTCGAGCCCGATCAGATAGCGATCGGCGCTCATCGTGGCGACGATGCCCGCGGTAGAGTCGACGTAACCGAGATCGATTCGAGTGCCCAGAAAATGTTCGATGAACAGGGTCGGGTCCCCGAGGAAGCAGGCGACATGCCGGAGGCCCGAATTCGATTTCGAGCGGGTGTTCGCGTAGTAGGAATTAAAGAGGTATTGGAATCGTAAACCCGGCGTAAACCGTTTTGCGATCGTCGATGATCCGGATTTAAAATCGGCGTCCCCGACCCAGGACTTCTCGTCGACTCGGTCGATTCGTGGGGTGCCCTTCGCATCGCCGGAAAAAGTGGCGTAGATCAGTTCGGGATTCCGGGCCGCGGCGGGCATTCGGTAGTTATCGACCGTCACACCGTCGGGAAAGAAAAACTGAGTCGCGCGCACCTGAGCTCCCGATTTACCGAGTGCCAGGCCCGTCAGGAGAGAGAGGCTGATTCCGAGGCCGAAGGCGAATTTCCGGGAATAGTGTTTCATCCCCTTCAGAATAGCCCGAAGTCCTGAGAACCCGTAAGTCAGGAAATGCTGAGACTTACTCTGCGTCAGTGCGCGGCCAAAAAAATGGCGCTTAGATTACCCGGCACGCTTCTTCGAACGAAAGGCGGGGTCCGCGAGGATAAAGCTTCCCCGGATCGCCGTAACCGATGT
>JANXTV010000536.1 GCA_025352185.1 Oligoflexia bacterium | reverse complement strand
TGTGAACGCTAACAACCCTTTTTACTTCGGTGGAAAAGCGGTATCAAATTTTTTAAATCAAAATAACTTGGTCAGCGATCCGCTTTTTTTGAATTCTTCAGACTTTAGTTTACAAGCGAGTTCGCCCGCGATTGATCATGGTATTAATATTGGTCAGCCTTACAACGGCCTCGCGCCCGATAGCGGGGCAATTGAATACGGGACTGTAAATTCTTTTAAATAATACGAATAGTGGGATGGGGAAATTGCCGAGGCGGAACTAAATTTTAATTCAGGAACGAATTTGAAGAGCTGACGGATTTAGCGTTGAACTACGGTTCGCAAGATATTCCCCACTAAGAGGTCACTTTCGCGCACATGACGAATGTTTCGAGGGCTCGCGCCGCTCCTAAACTATTCACTCTAAAGTCCGTACACTCATCCACCCTGCGGTAGTAACGTCGAAATCCTTTAAAGCGAATAGGGTGTTATCGTATATAACACAACGAGTCAACAGAGCGTCGCAGACGATTAGTTTTCGTCGGCGACGAGGGCTCGTCGGTTTCAGCTATCCTCGTTAACTCACTGAAACTAATATATAAAAACACATCCAGGTTCTCCGGGCCGACGAAGTTTCGTCGATTCTTTTGTGGCCGGATTTCATCTCACTTGTCAGGTAATTGGAAAATCCCTCGTCGTTCCGGACTCATAGGTCCCCTGGCACGAACTCCATCGGTTTCTTGCACTTCTTCCTGTCGAGAGCGGTCCGCAATTTCGCGGACGCGGAGAGCGATGGAGGTCTTTCGAATGAAAAACGTCGACCTTTTAACGAGTACCGACTTTAGAGTGGCGACCGCAGCAACTCGCGTGAGAGAAAACCCACTTCGTTTCCATTTGGAATCGGTTTCGGTCTCGCGCGAGCTTTTAGTTTTCCTGGATGAGGCGGCAATCGTTCGTATGCCTTTTCACTCCGCGCGAACGTCCGTGAGTCGCGGCGTCGGCTCCTCACCCCGGCCTCCGAAAAGTTTTCCGAAAAAAATATTGGCCATGTTGCTTCATCTTCCGCTCATCTCTGGGAAGACACCTCCCCGCGCTAGCCTCGGAAGTCCACCCGACTTTGTACGGCCTTCGACTCGCCAAGAGCCTGGCCCGGTCGTTTTTGGAAACCCCGAAAACGCTATTTTCATCGCGAACTTGCAACTTCCTCCGAGTCGACGAAATCCCCAATTGAATAGGATATTCACCCTATTCCTACATTTTTCCTTGATAAATGTTACAGAGTTTTCCGTCTCAGCGTTCTTTGAAAACTTGAGTGGTTTAAGTTTCGCCGTGCGGTCTCTCAGACAGGAGAAATCGATATGGCAGTAACTGAATACACGAACGAGAAAAACGAAACGCTCTACCGAGTCTACGTCAACATCCGGAGCGGGAAAAATCCCGGCCACCGCGCCCAGCGGCGGGTCTTCGGATTCAAATCAAAGCGCGAAGCCGAACGGGAAGAGATCAAGCTCATCCGGGAATGCGAGCGTGAGATTTACGACAAAGAATCGGAAGGCGAAACCTGGGGAGCCGTCGTCGAAAAGTTTGAAGCGTACCTTCATTCCCCGGCCTCTGCTTCAATTCAGGTCACGACTCGCGACGACTACGTGGCGGCAGTGCGGAAGCACACGGGCGCGTGGTGGCGGCGGGAAGCCGCGGGTATTACTCCGCTGCACGTGAAGGAACTGCTCTCGCAGCTTCAAACGGGCGGCATGTCGCTTGGGCACTTGAATAAGGTAAAAGTCGTGATCAACCGGATTTTTAGTTACGGAATCGAAAACCGGCTGATCGGCGGAGTCGATCGAAGTCCGGCTCACGGGATTAAACTCGGAAAAGATGCCGAGAAAAAACCCGAGATTCTCACCCTTACCGAGATCAGGACTTTACTCCATGAAGCCCGTGCGCTTTCCCACCCTTGGTATCCCATCTGGTCGCTTGCGATCTTAACGGGGATGAGGAGCGGAGAGCTTTACGCGCTCGCCTGGAGCGACGTCGACTGGGAGAACAGCTCGCTCAACGTGAACAAGTCGTACAACGGTCGGCTCGGTGCGGTTAAAAGCACAAAGGCCGGCTACTGGCGGGCGGTTCCGATGTCGCCCGAGCTGAAATCCTTCCTGCGAGAGATTCAGGCGGGAGCCAAAGACCGTGCGACGGTGCTGCCTCGGTTCCAGGCCTGGACGAAGGGACAGCAGGCACGCGAGATCCGGAAGTTCTGTATCGGCATCGGGCTACCTTCGGTGCGCTTTCATGCGCTCCGGGCTTGCTTTGCGACGCAGCTGATAAGAAACGGCGTACCGCCGATTCAGATTCAGAAGATCTGCGGATGGCGGGATCTGAAGACGATGCAGCGGTATATCAGGCTCGCCGGGATCGAAATCGAAGGGGCTACGGATGGACTCAGAGTCCTTCCCGACTCCGATCTCTCGGCTAAGGTGGTGAAACTATTCACCGGCGAACCAACCCGGCATACGAACTAAAACGAACCGAAGAACGGCCTAAAAATAACGGTGGCTACGCTTTGGCTATAAAGATCTTAACTGCCCGAAATGATAGTGGAGACTACGAATCCGCCATTTTATTTTCCGAGTGTGGCTTCTTCATGCCATCACTTTTCCTCCTTCATTTTTGGTTCGCTCGTTAGAGCCCTCGTCGCATTGCCATATCATCCTCTTTTCGATCTCGATCGGTCAGCTCCCCAATCTTCGGGCCTTTACGACGATGGATTACCGGCCCAGATAGACAAGCGGCTAGCGCTTAGACAGAGATTTACCTTCAAATATCGCTAAATTCGAACTGAGAGTGGTACGGCCTATGCTCTAACGATCATGGCGATGATTTGCTGGGATCTACACGCAAATGATCAAACTCGAGTTCCGCCCGAAAAATATTAGATAAAAACCAGAGGTCTATATGAACTTATTAATTACGATTGCCCTACTCGGTCTAAGCAACGTCGCCAGCGCCTCAGATTTTAAGCCCGTGAAGATCATGATGGTTGGCCAGATCGCTGACGGTGGTCTTCCTCTGAACGTGGGCGTGAACCACGAAGCAAATCCGAATGCTCCGGAAATGCTGCTTTCTTGTTATGGGTGGTCCATGGACTTTAATTTATACGAGGGTGAAATTCCCGGCAAAACGATCTGGGGAGATATCGAACCGAACGCGTGCTGGGCACTGCAGAAGGCACTCAAGAAGAGCTATAAACAAAACAAAACGAGCTGCATCATCGAAGTTCAGAAAATCGGCGGGCTTTTCGGTAAATATCCCGAACTTGAAGTCGCGGATGAATCGGAATGTCAATCGCGTTGATTCCTAAGTAACGTCGACAGACAATACCTCGATAGCAAATTTCAAACGAGCACTCCGGGTAATCCTAGGGTGCTCGTTTCATTTTTCGGAAGGAATACGCCTGAGGAAGATTCCCAAAAAGCCGGTTTAGCGACCGACTTATCTTAACTATATTGCACCGTTGAATCTATTCAAACACGTTTTCACGCAGCCATAGACCAAAGGACAACCAGGTGCCCCCGATAAATCCGAGGCGCTCTCCATTTTGTGAATACGGGCACTGAAAGCAGGTCAAAATTCCTGAAAACCAAGCGCACTACGAAACCGATAATTCTCGCTTATTGTTCTTGGCTATCGAGCGAGGTGAGTTTTTGGGTTGTCCCTTTTTAATCCGAGAACACGGAACGGCCCCGCCGAGATTTTTCTGAGCGGGGCCGTTCCGTGTTTTCTTTCCAATAAAGCTCGGCGGTCGCATCCTATATAATGCGACGAAACACGAAGAATCTTCGCTGAACGAAATAAAGTGCAGATTAAAACCGAAGTTGGCTATTTACTGGCTCAAATCTTCCTAACGACTTGGAATCAAGGCAGAGACGACGAATCCGCCCTTTCTATCCCTGAATTCGGAAAACGAAACCAACCACCTGGGACTTCGGAAACGCGGCGGAGAAGAACTCCATCCCTTCGATTTCCGAAACGTAAATCATCGTCGTCGTCCCCGTAGTGTAATCCACCTGATCCGCGATTTTTCCGGTAACCCGGTCACCGTTCTGAAGGAGGAGAGTCGCCTTCTTTCCCCGCAGTCGATTCAGAAAATCCGAAGGATGAAGCTCGTGGATATTCTTCGTGAGCTCGCTCAAAGGAGTTCGCCTATCGATTCTTTCAAACCTTTTTGTTTCGAATTTTGGGTGAGGGTGAATTTTTCGAGATTTGCCGAGAACTCGAGGCATGAACCGTTTAGCTTGAGTTTGTAGTCGTACTCTCCCGACTGATTTCCGTCGTGCAGAATCTTTACCGATTTGATCGTTTTTTCGATTTCGGTTTTTGCGACTTTATCTTGGCCGAAATCCCAGAACCGGGTCGAAAATTCTCCGAGTAGCATCTTACACCGGTCGATCGCATCGGTTCCGGTTTGGGGTACGTGATCCCAGTCGACGGAAAGAGTAATGTTCAGTCCGTTTTCGGTGATTCGTTTTTGATATCTCGGGATATCGTTTTCGAGAATAGAATGGATTGCCTGTTTTTCTTTTAAGCCCATAGAGAGTACCCACTTTCGTTTTTTTATAATCCTACTGAAACGTCCGTGAATGTCATTGCCGCTTTCATGACAGCGACGCCACGACGTTGGCGAAGGAGAGACTAACCGTACCTACCGGTGGGTGAGCGAGTCGGCGTTCCCCGTAGGGGATTCCGAATGCGACCTAAAGCGTTACGGAAACCGGCACGTGGGGTTGGCGCGCTTGTTTTTTCGGAGCGTATGGGAGAAATACTTGCGAAACGATGGCCAGAAGTGAACTCTTTCGAAAATTAGGGGCTGCCCTCCGCAGTCCAACTCAGTGCGTGGGTCCTATCGATCGCCGCACCTTTCTTTACACGAGTCTCACGGCTTCGGCCGTCGTAGCGGGAGCGCTGTATCCCGGAACGAAGTCTCTTTTTGCGAAAATGCCGAGGGAAAAGGAAACCGGATCGGTCGCGGTCATTGGCGCCGGGCTCGCCGGACTGACGGCGGCGTACCGACTCGCGAAACAGGGAGTATCCGTTTCCGTGTTCGAAGCCGGAACCCGTTCGGGGGGGCGGGTCCTTACGAAGAAAGATTTTCACGCCGGAATGTTCTGTGAAATGGGCGGTGAACTCATCGACCGGAATCATTCCTCCCTCCTGGGTTTAGCCCGCGATCTCGGCGTCGAGATCGAAGGATTTCCGGGCGAGGCCGACGATATCTCCGAGACGCTCTATTTTAGTGGCGGACAAATCTACCGGGACTCCGATTTAAACGAGGCCGCTCGACCGCTGGTAAAAATAATTCGTCGCGACCGCGAAAAAATTTTCGGAAACGTGGAGGGGGAAACTCTCGACTTCCGAACCGCCGGAAAATATCCAAATTCGAAAGCGTTTGACCAGCAATCACTCGCGGAATACTTCGAAAACTTACGGGGAGTCGATGGATGGTTTAAGCGACTCGTAGGCCATGCCTACGTTACCGAGTTCGGGCTAGAACTCCACGAACAGAGCGCATTAAATATTCACCTCCTGATTGATTTCGATCTATCCGACGGCGAATTTTCTCTCTTCGGAGATAGCGACGAGTCGCTTCGGGTAAAGGGCGGAAATTCGGAATTGATCGAAAAACTGACGGCGGCCGTCGTCGGGAATATCGGCGAAATACAGTACGGAAATCGACTCGTTTCAATGGAAGATACCGGCACGAAGGTGCGCCTCCAGTTTCTGGATCCGAACGGTTCTACCCGCGAATTTATCGCCGACCGAGTCGTCTGTGCGATGCCCTTTTCGCTCCTTCGTTCGGTCGAAATTCGCACTCCGCTTTCCGCACCGAACGCCCTTGCGGTGCGCCGAATGGCGTACGGTTCGCACGCGAAATCAATTCTGGGAACTCGGGACCGATTCTGGCGGAAGTCGCACGTGGGAATTCCTGCTTTTAATGGTTCGTGGGTGAACGACTTATCGAGCCAGGCTTATTGGGAGACCAGCCGAGGCCAGCTCGGATCGGCCGGCATCTTGAGTAGCTTTCGTGGCGGCGCGGCGGGAATGAAACCGCTCGAATGGAGCTCGGACCACACCCTCGATACGGTCGTCGGGGGATTCTTAAAGCCCTTCGCCCGCGAAGATCGCGCTCGCCTCGGGCGGACGATGCTGGAAGCGAAAGCGTCGATTGAATGGGCAAGTTCGCCGTTTTCCCTTGGGTCCTATTTTTGTCCGCGTCCGGGAGACACCACGACTTTAATTGGCGCGGCCGAGACTCCGGAATGGGGCGGGAGGCTTGTTTTTGCGGGTGAACACACGAGTTCAAACTACGGTTATATGGACGCGGCGGTGGAGTCGGGGATTAAAGCGGTCGAGCGTTTACCTCGCTAGGCTCCCGAGCGTTTAGCTCGGTAGGGCCTAGGTGATTCGATTGCCAGGAAACGTGCCTTCCGAGATGAATTCCAGGGCGTCTTACTTCGCCGGCGGTCTACTGATTTTTCCATCGAGCTTTTTAATGATGTCGTGGGCGGCCCGAAGTCCGCGGTAGACACCCTCTTCGATTGCCGGTGCGCCCATATTATTATTCGCGAAATAAATGTTCCCCACCGGCTGTTTTAAAATCTTCGCCTTCGTTCTGAAATGTCCGGGTTCGGCGAGGTGGATCGAGTACGGCCAACGATTAATCTCGGCCGCTATAATATTCACGGGACTTCCGTCGTCCGCTTTTTTATCGAGGGGTTCGAGAATCGCCTTCATATTCTCGAGCGCTTTTTCGGTAAGTTCCGTCATTTTCGCATTCGATAATCCGTCGTCGAGGGCCGCCTCGGGGAGAGGATCGTAAATCGTCAGAACCCCGCGATTATCGGTTCGGGGTAAGTCCTCACCGTGAAAGTCCTGCCAGCGTCCGTCGATGACGTCCGTAAAATCTTTCTGGGAATAGGTTTTATCGTCACGTACCCAGGTATCGTACGATTTCTTCCAGGGATGTCCTTCCACGTGCGCGTTAACGACGACGTAGTGGCGATACTTCAGGCCCTTTACCGTCGCGTAATGGTCTGGGGCGATTTTTTCGTAATCTTCGATCGTTTGAATTCCAGTTTTTAGCTGGGCCGAGTAAACCGCCGTCTTTGCTTTTGCGAAATGGGTCACTCCGTCCTTCACGAAATAAACTTCTACACCCGCATCGGTCGTCCGAATTTTCGCAAGCGGCGCACTCGTTTGGATATTCACGAGTTTACTTCGCTTCCGCAATTTCTTAATGACGCCTTCCATGGCCGAACCCGTTCCCATATTTCCCGTAAAGCGAGCGGAGAGCTCGGATACGTAGAAATTTGCAAAGAGCGCGGCGGAAACCTTATCGGTGTGGTCGCCCATTGCCGAGCGACCGTAGAGATCGAGGAGACCGAGAGGTCCCTGCATGGGATTTGCGGGATTGATTTTCGTGTCGGCGAGAAAGCGGGCGTAAATCCGCTTTGCTTCTGGATTTTTCTCGGCCAGTTTCTTCATTTCGGCAGGATACGAATTCACCCATTCCTTCATCGTCATCGTATCGAGTATGAGGTTTTCGTATTCTTCGAAAGGCTGGCCGGGAATCAGTCCGATTTTATCTGCGTGATCGAGGTAAAACTTAAAGAGTTCGAAACTCGCCGGGAGTTCGGCCATCGCGACAGGATTTTCCCATAGGCCTTCGTAAAACTTTCCATTCCAATAATAACTGTCCGTCGCGCCATGGATGGTAAACTTTTTCTTATACTGTCCAAAACCGAGGTGCTTATACGCGTCGTAGATTTCTCCTTCCATCGACGTAAAGTACGCGGCCCCTCGGCCGTAGCGAACGCCTCCGGTCGTTTCTCCACCGACGGCTAGACCGCCGAGAGAGGCTTCCTTTTCGAGGACGAGAACCCGCTTACCGGCGTCGGTGAGGTATATTCCGGCGGTGAGTCCCGCGGGTCCCGTTCCGATGACTACGGCGTCGTATTCGGTGGGATCTACTTTAGGATTCGTGAAGTTCGGTTTCGTGGCGAAACTCGATTCGTCTCCGCCGTGAATGATCATGGGATATTTATTACCCCACACGATTTCTTTAGTCTGAAATCCGTAACGGTCCCGAAGAAATGCCTCGTAAACCGCGTGTTCTTCCTCAGATTTCGGAAGGGGAAGAATGGTTTTCCCCGAAACAAAATCGGCCCTCGGGGCGTATTCAAAAAGCGGGGGACATTTTAAGTCCGGGAGGACCGCGGCGTAGGTATAGGCGTATCCGGTGATTAAAACCGCGAGGCCGAGGGTTCTGAAACGCATCATCGAATCTCCACTTCCCTAAGGGTAGACTGTTTTCGGAGCGTATTCGACGGGTATACTTTTCCATAGGCCGCCATTTTTCTAACGGTCGCACTGAATGTGTAACCTTTTTCCGCTTTCGGTCGTAAATAGAGTCATGAAGCTCCCTTGGCTCCTCCTCCTGGTTTCGTTCACTGCGCTGGGTGCAACTTCGAATGATTTACGGCACCGGGAACGCAATTTCGGAATCGAAGTAAATATTCTCTGGCCGTTTGAACCGTTCCGGACGACGGAGGTGAAATTCTTATTTCCGATCGCGGAAGGGGGAGATCTGGTTCTTGGATGGGGACGTCAAAACTGGACGATCGGAGAAGGAGCCTCGGTAAATCCGGGAACGATGGATTCGCATGCGTTAATTCTGGGGGTAAAGCAATTTATCGCCCATACCTCGGCCGTGGTGGAATACGATGCTTGGCTTGCGCACGACCGACTAAAAAATCTCGATGGTAGTTATTCCGTAGGTTGGTCCTGGTCGAATGAGTTTTTTATCGGAAATGAATTCTACCTCGGGAATACTTTCACGACGATCACTCCCGGAATTAATGCCGGCTTCTGGGCCTATAAGACTTATCCCCAAAAAATCGATGATCGGTTCATCTGGACCGTTCTTCCGAAGGTAAACGCGGGCTTCGATTTCCATTAATGCGTCCGTGAAAATTCATCCGGGGACCGGTGTGTAACTTTCTACACGGGGACCGGTGTGTAACTTTCTAACGCCTGTCTAAATTATAGACACCCGCCCTACCCCTAACTCCGCTTGGGCCGACCCGCAGTCCGCTTACGGTGGCAGACCTTTTGCTCTTAAGCAGCGAACGCCTTTCGGGCGTAGTGTCTTTTATTATTCGTGATGGATGGTTGCTGCTTATGTTGAATCGCAAGTTTATCGGGCTCCTCGTAGCTACTACGTTAACCGCCTCGGCCGCGTTTGCGGAGGGTGATGAGCATTACGAAACCTACTCTTTCGGCGGTTCTTGCCCCTCCCAGGGCGCCTGGACCCAGATGGCACTCGCCCAAACGAAAAGCAT
>JANXTV010000506.1 GCA_025352185.1 Oligoflexia bacterium | reverse complement strand
CGATATCTTGCCGAAGGAGGCCGTAGGTCACGAGAACGATATCGTGCGAAGAAAATCGATCGAGAAGCGCAGCCCGACCCGTACCCGCATAGGTCAGGACCCGGAGACGGGGGGCGAACTTCTCGGCTTCCTCGGCCCAGTTAAAGAGTAAACTTTTCGGTACGACGATCAGTGATGGGCGATGTTCAGTTTGCTTCAGGTCCCGGTACTCGGATTCGAGGTGGGCAAGGACTTGGACCGTCTTTCCAAGCCCCATATCGTCGGCGAGTATTCCGCCGAACCCCGTCTTCCGGAGAGACCGAAGCCACCCGAGACCCTCTTCCTGGTAGGGCCTGAGTTCCCCCCGAAACGTAGGCGAAGCCTTCCGGGGTTTCAGGGAATTTTTCGATGCGATCTCTCGCTGGAGCACCGAAAAAACTTGATCGGCCGTGAAAGTCGGATCATCCATAAACCAAGCGGCGAGAAGCCCCCCTTGCGTACGATCGAACCGAATTCCCTCACCCGTCTTTTTCCCGAGCGACTCGAGGAACGCGTATTTCTTTTTCCACTCGGCGGGGAGCACTCCGAGGCTCCCGTCACCGAGAAGAATCGTATTCTCTCCGCGCGAAAGGGCCGCAAGGAGTTCGGGTAGCCCGAGTTTAAAGCCAGTATTTTCAAACTCGATTTCCGCGTGAAGATCGAACCAGTCCGTCCCACTCGCGACCCCGAGCTTAAAGGCACTCGGTCGCCGAATCGGTTTATTCGCCGCCTCGACGATCCAACCCCATTCGAGTAGGCGGTTTGCGATCGCGATGAAGTCTTCGCCGTAAAGTGGGTACCGACCGGTTCGGAGATCCGTCTTCGCAGAAAATACCGGGGACACGGTTTTTAATTTCTCCGCGAATGACCGCTCGAGTTCGAAGTCCCGTAAGATGACCCGTCGGTTCTCACGGTCGAAAATCCGTTCGGTCTCATCCGTGCGCAAAACTTCCGGAGCGGGCGAAGAATCGGCCGTGCCGTAAATAAAGCGCAGTTCACCCGCTGGCGTCGGGGATCCGAAAAAAACGAACTTCGGTCTCGGAACTCCTCTTTCTTCGGGCCACCTTAAACTCTCGGGCCACCGCGCTGGGAGTTTTTCCTCATTCGACTGAATGTACTCGAAGAGACGCGGACCGTCTTCGAGCGGTACGGTGGGAACTCCGGAGTTTCGGAGCTGCGCGATCCAGTCGAAATGGGCCGCGCCTGTATAGCTCGATATTTCGTCACGAAACACAAGCGCACCCGAGGCGGTGATCACCAGGGGATCGTCGATCGATCGAATTTCGTCGTGACGGGCGAGAATTCCTTTTACGGTAAACTCGGCGGACCCCTCTTCGATCTCGACTTCGAAACGCCACGGATCGGTCGGGTGAAAGGTGATAAATTCAGGGTCGATCGGCTTAACGGTTTCATTCGGGATTAAGAAGAGGCGTCCCGTCGACGAAAGGAGTGAGAGCACTTCGGTTTGGATACCGGCGGGAATTCCGATTTTTCCCGTGAAATAGGGTTCGTAGTACTGACTCGAATAGGCGGAGTTTTCGAGTCGGTTTAAGCCGATCAGGTAGGCGAGTGCGGCCTGATCTTTCGCATCGGAATAGAGCGGAAAATCTCGAATCGCGAAACGAGAGCTAAATACCCCTAGAGCACCCGAGCGGAGGGTTTCCCGGTAGAATACGGTGATTGAAATTTTACCGGTTAATTTCGTTCGAGCAATATCGACGGCGTAAAAGGCAGTGCGGTTATTTTTCGTCGGTGCCGCTCGCGATCGCTGCCACCGTGGGAGTTCAGGTTCGGACGGGAGGAACTCGCGGCGCTTTTTAAATTCGGTGATTTCGCTGAGGCTCCCGAGCCAGGTCGCGGGAGCTTTTTTAGAGAGGGAGGCCTCGAACTCGCTTTCACTCTCGGAGGTGGGGCGGTTGTCATCGGCGACGTATCTATTTTCGAAGTCGCGCTCCTCCTCCTCGTCGTCTTCGCTCGAGTCGTCTCTGTATCGATCACTTCGGCGGGAGTGGGTTCGCTGATCTTCGGTTCGCGATTGAGCATCATGGATAAGGCCCTCCCTCCCCGGAATCTCGCCGCCTACGCCCATCTTATCGAGTAAGCGGATGGCGCCCCACAGGTGTTTACAGAGAAACCCCCCGTCGTAGAACGGACAGGTACATCGGCCGACCGTGTTGATTCCTTCGGTTAATTCACCCCACTCGATTTCGACGGTGTAAACCTGTTCGCCGACCACCCGAAACGTAGCGAGGCATGGAGCAAGAACCGGCGGACTGATAGACCCTGAACGAAAGTAGTCCTCCCCGCGTCTTCGGATAACCGAATCAAAGTTCCTGAGCGATCGATCGGCGAGTGGGGAAAAGAGTGGAGGTTTCACTGATAGAAAACTTATCATGAGTGAGGCGGGTCCGTAGGGGAAGCTTCGGCGGGGGGTAGGGGTTAGGTCCGGTAACCGAAGTAAAAGAGCAGATTTTAGAGCATGTTGTGCTCCGGACGGGTAAAGAATAGTGTAACCTATAATTTAGGTTGTATAACCTACTATTTAGGCGATAATAAAACTCATGATGAATGACATCTTCGGAAACGAAAATGCAGGCCGAGTTTTACTCCACCTTTTTCATTACGGGGAAATTCACGCCGCGGCGGTAGCTTCGGACTACGGGGTGGCTCTTTCTCCTATTCAGGGCCAACTAAAACGGTTCGAACGCGCCGGGGTCCTGATTTCACACCTTTCGGGACGGACTCGCGTCTATTCTTTCAATCCGAAATCTCCTTTCGTAACGCCAGTAAAAAAAATCGTAGAAATTTTCTACGAGAACCTCCTGCTCTCGGATCGGGAAAAGATCTTTGCCGCCCGCAGGAGGCCCCGCGCACCGGGTAAAACCGTGAAAGCGAAGGGCGGGAAATGAAACACCCCGATTGGAAAACTTGTACCGAAGGAGAACTCTGGAGATACGTCGCCTGGCATCTCGCAAAGAATGATATCGAAACGATCCTGGTCGGTGGTGCCGTAGTCGCGATCTACAGCGACGGAGCGTACCGATCGGGAGACCTCGACTTCGTATTAAAGGGCTTTTTCGTAAAGAACCTTCCCGAGGTCATGGGGAAGATCGGTTTCTCAGTCAGTAAAAGCCGCCACTATAGTCACCCGGAATGCAGCCACCTCATCATCGATTTCGCGTCGCCGCCGGCCGCTATCGGCGAAGATTTCAAAATCGTTCCGGAGTCGGAGCTGGTCGAGGGAAAGCAGATTTTCCTTTACTCCCCCACTGACTGCGTCCGCGACCGCCTCGCTTCGTACATTCATTTTCAAGCGAGAGAATGCCTCGACCAGGCGGTACTCGTTGCGGAACGGTTCCCGGTTGATCTCAAAAAAATAAAGACCTGGTGTAAAGGCGAGGGGTCGGAGGAAGCATTTCTCAAGTTTTCAGAGAAATTGACGAAGCATCAGTCATGAGGTTGTCACTAC
>JANXTV010000373.1 GCA_025352185.1 Oligoflexia bacterium | reverse complement strand
CCGGTAAAACGACGAACTTCACACCTCCGACGTTCGAAGCCTGGGAACTCAATCGCGCTCGCATTCCGATCGTTGGCCTAAAGATCGAGGACGCAATCCAGGCCGACTTGGCGGAAGGTGGAGACGGAAAGGGCCGACCGTTTCTCGATCGCCTGGAAGAATTTTCGAACCGTCCGCGCATCGAATACCGAAATCGACTAAATTTTGCGCTCATCCGAAAAATTCACGAGTGCCCGGCTCTACTTAAACACTTTACGCTCACGCCGCGCTAGTCCGAGAGAAAACGAGAAAGGTCCCGCGGGCCATTCTTTGCCGTTTCTCGCATCCACTGAAAAAAGGGGCGGGCGGATGTTAATTGCGACACGATCCACTTCGGAAACGAAGTCGAAAAAAGCCGCTCGGAATGATCGTAATCCCGAGCGATATAAACGCCGTTATGAAGGAGAAATGACGCATTTTTATGATCGGGGTCATAACCCCGAGGAATTTTCTTGAGGTCCCGGCCGCGGATTTCAAACCTTCCGTTTTTCGCCGCCTGGATTACCCTCGAAAAGTCCGCGTCCGTAGGGGAGGTCGTAACCCGGTCCCGGAAGTATTCCCGAAGGGGTTTCGAAAACTGGTACATCCCACACCCGAGCGCAACGCCAGTAGAGTCAACGCCGATGTAAATCGAAGGAAAGACGTCGTCTTTCCCGGCGTGATCACGGAACATAAAACTCATATAATCCTTATAGGGTTTTTTATCGGCGCTAAACCGCGTATCGCGGTGGATGCGTCCCACGCATCGATAATCGACCTTGAGGGTAGGGAAGAGTTCCAGGAGCGGGTGCTTTATTTCATCGATAAATTCCCGCGCCGGCCCCCGAAGGTCCCTCTCGTATTTTTCGCGATTTTTTTCAAACCAACTTCGATCGTTATTTCGCTTCAGTGAGCGCAGGAATCTTAGGGTCGCGGGTGAAAACGGCATGGCGGGAAGATCGCATAAGTAGACTCAGATTCCACATCGATTTACCGATACGATGCTATGGCCCGGCGCCTCGTCCTTCTCCTACTCCCTTTTATCGCACTTTCACTTACGGCCAAGGCCGATATTCTCAGCGTGCGTCAGAATATCGGCGCCCCGACTGACCCCGACCACGTCGAAGTAACCGCATTTCTCGCCGAAAATGAAACGGATCGACTGAAAGTCGTCGAAACGCTCGAGAATATCCTCCTCAGCGACCGAGTCGATAATCCAAGTCTCATGACTGGGTTTGAAGAGGTCTTAAGTGATCTCGGTCGCTCTCCCAGCTCCGTCGAAGATCCGGTGAGTCTTTCGATTGAAAAGATCGCGGGAGATAATCCGATCGCGAGACGGAAGCTCGGAAATGAAACGCTCGCAATTCTGAAAAGTCGTTTTGGGAGTTGGTTCGATAAGAACTATAAAATCACCTTCGCCCTCACTCGCGGATTTTTAAATGGTGGCGTCACGACGTATAGCCTCATGGTCGCGCGCGATGTACCTTTTCCGATCGCGCTGGCGGCGGGCACCATTACGGGCGCGATGTCGGGGAGCGTCCAATATTGGAACACGATTTTTCAGCGGTACCTCACGAAGACGATTCCCGAGAAATATATTCCGGGTGAACTTCTCCGTGCCGGCGTGAAACGGGTCGAACCCTTTTTCCGCTGGTACATACTCGAAGTCGGTTTCGTCGGCATTCTTCAACTCACGATGGAAGCTCTCGGATACGGTCCTCCCGGTACCATCGCCCATATCATCCAAACGAACCTGCTCACCTCGGTGGCAACCGTTGGGGCTCAGGGATTCTGGGACGTCGCAGTCAGTAAGGCGACACGAACGGAACTTGCAAAGGCGACCCTTCTCCGAAGGAAAAACCGGGTTCAACTCCGAGCGGATCTCATCACGCTCGCTCTCTCGGCCCTTTCCGTAACCGCGATGGTGGGTAGACTCGAACACCTTCCAATCGCTAATTATATTTTCGGAACGATGGGAGTTACGGGCCTCGTCTACTTCGTTAAGGTCTGGCACTCTGAGTGGAAATGTAAACAGTCCCTCTTAAAAGTCCCACCACCGAGAAAAGACGAAGAAACGACAATCGAAGTGACGATTCCCGATACCGTCTCACTCCGGAAGATGAGAATAGGCTTCGATTCCGTTCCCGTCTGGGTCTAACAAAGACTCCGTGGAGCCCCTCGTTTCAACTATTTCGGGTGAGTTCTTTTCTTAACTGAACTCCATCGAGTTCATTTTCCCATTTCGCGACCACGATGGTCGCAACCCCATTTCCAATAAAGTTCGTGAGTGCCCGAGCCTCAGACATAAAGCGGTCGATACCGAGAATGAGCGCGATACTCGCCACCGGAATACTCGGCACCACGGCGAGAGTGGCAGCCAAGGTAATAAAGCCAGCCCCCGTTATACCCGACGCCCCTTTCGACGTGAGCATCGCGACTCCGAGAATACTCATCTGTTGGCCGAGAGAAAGATCGATGTTCAAGGCCTGGGCGAGAAAAAGAACTGCCATCGTGAGGTAGATATTCGTGCCGTCGAGATTAAATGAATATCCGGCCGGCACCACGATCCCCACCACGGATTTCGAGCACCCGAGTCGCTCGAGTTTTTCCATTAGTGGCGCAATCGCGCTCTCCGAGGACGATGTACCGAGAACCATAAAAAGCTCGTCCTTCAAATAGACGAGGAACCGGAAAAGACTAAAACCGGCGTACCGGGAAATCAGGCCCAGGACGACGAAGATAAAAATACCGCAGGTCAGGTAGAAATTTCCCATGAGGGAAAGGAGCGGGCGTATGGAATGGATGCCAAATTTTCCGATCGTAAATGCCATCGCACCACCCGCCCCGATCGGAGCGAAATACATAATCCATGCGACGACCTTCGCGAGTACTGAAAAGAGAGATTCGATAAGGTCGTGGATCGGCTGGCCACGTTTTCCAGCCTGATTCAGTCCATAGCCGAACAATAGTGCCACGAGTAGAATCTGAACGAGGTCACCCGATCCGGTGAACGCATCCATAAATGTTTTAGGAATGAGGTGAAGTAAAAACGTAGCGGCCGAAAAATCCTTCGCTTGATGGACGTACTCGGCCGTGAGCGCCGGATCCAAAGTAGCGACATCGACGTTAAACCCGCTACCGGGTTTCAATAGATTACTGACCCCGAGTCCAATCGCGAGCGCGAAAGTCGAAACCACCTCAAAATAGAGGAGCGCCTTTCCCCCGACCCGGCCCATTTTCTTTGCGGATCCGCCTCCCGAAACCCCCAGAACGACCGTACAAAAAATGATCGGTCCCACGAGAAGCTTAATGAGGGCGATGAAACCATCACCTAGGGGCTTTAAGCTCACCCCGACGTCCGGGGAGAATACCCCAATTAATCCCCCGACTAAAATCGCGAACAGTACCCAGAGGTAGAGATATTTTCGGTAGGTCGTCATTTCCTTAATTCGTATCGTTGGAATTCACTGATTGAAAGCACTTCGATTTTTTTCACCCTTTATGCCCCAGAAAAATCGGCCCACGAAATGCATCACATTCTCCTATGAAATCTGAAACCTCGACCCTCCCATTTCGTCTTTCACCCCTCCCTTACGCATTTGATGCCCTCGAACCCGTCGTCTCTGCCGAAACGCTCGAAGTTCACTACGATGCGCATCACCGGGGGTACGTCGAAAACTTAAATAAACTGCTGCCAGGAAGTGGCTACGAAGGACTCTCTCTGACCGAACTCGTAGAAAAATCCGAGGGTCCCGTTCTCAATCAAGCGGCCCAAGCGTGGAACCATGATTTTTATTGGAAATCGATGACTCCGAAGGCGGATCTCACTACTCCCGACGAAAAACTGGTCGAAGCGATTCGCCTTTCGTTTGGGAATCTCGAAAGTTTCCGGATCGAATTTGAAAAAACTGCGCATACGCTGTTTGGATCGGGATGGCTCTGGCTCGTGACGAATCCAAACCGCGAACTCAGCCTGCTCGTCGGAAACAACGCGGAGAATCCCCTTCGTCACGGCCTCACCCCGCTCATCGTGTGTGACCTTTGGGAACACGCCTACTACATTGACTACCGCAGTAGCCGTAATGCCTACGTGGCAGTTTTTCTCGATATTTTAAACTGGAACTTTGCGAACGAAAATTTTCGCGCCGCCCAGAGCTCACCCGGCCTCACGACGAAAATGCGGCCGACCGGAAAATTTAGCGTCGTAAAGAATACTCCGATTTCCGGCGATCCGGAGCCGGAAAAGAATCATCCCGAAGGAAGTGGTTTCAAGTCGAGCCTGGGTTTTGGTTATTGATCGTGCGTTATTGATCGGGCGTTAGCGTTCGAGCTTTTTCGCAGGAATCCCAGCCCAGGTTTCACCATCGGGAACGACCGTCTTCGGTAAAACAACCGAGTTCGGAAGAATCGTAGCGCGTTCGCCAATATCGGCCCCGGCCATGATAATGCAGCGGATACCGAGCGTGGCATTTTTTCGTACGCGAACGGGAGAGATAATGAGGAACCCGGCCGTCGCATAGTGGGCTATGATCGTGACGGATCCTCCGACAGTTACACCGTCTTCGAGCGTAATGAGTGCCGCATCGCTAATATTCGAACTGTTTACTTCCGTTCGATTGCCGATTTTCATGCCCATCTGGCGATAGAAAAAGATATTGAACGGAGTCGGGGTGATCCAGTCGAGGAACGTATAACGTACGGAGTAAATCAGTATGTTATGGAGATACCAGCCTAAGACACCGTTCGAATAAACGGGCCCTCGGTAGGGACCGATCATCGGTTTTACCAGGCGATTCATGAGGGGGACGATGATGATCGCCGAGAACCCGTAGGCGAGGTAACCGAGTCCGAGAGAAAAGCCCTGGATAAAGAGTCGCGGAAGGGTCGAAAACCCTTCACTCCACCCAAAAAGATGACTGACGAGTGCGACCGCCGGGATGAGCGAGATGCCGATGAGTGCGGCGACGATCGCGTAAATGAAGATGAGCAAGATCCCGAGTACGAGGTGCTTCGATCTCCGGAGAGCCGTTTCGAAGAGACCCTTGATCCCCGTGTCCTTAGAAGACTGGGGATCATTATATTCACGTACTTTTTTTACCGGGGTCGTTTCTTCACTCATTTAGGAACAGCATACCCTGTTTAAGCCGTCTTTACAGAGTTTTCACCATATGGATGTTACACCGGTCGTAGTCCGGATGTTTTCCGAGTGAGGCGACTTCGAAACCATTCTTTAAATAGAGCGCGATCGCCGGTTCAAGATCCGTGTTCGAAAGGAGAAAAACTTCGGTCGCCTTTTTACTTCGGACCCATTCCAGCACGGCCTTCATCAGAAGATCGCCGTAATGCTTACCGCGCATTTCGGGAGCGACCGCCATTTTAGCAAGTTCGTATCGACCCGCACCCGCGGCGACCACCGCACACGTTCCGACAACCCGATCGCCTTCGAGGATGAAAAAAATTTCGCCGCCCGGAGTTAGAATTGTCTCCTCCGGATTTTCGAGCTGCCGAAGATCTGCCGCCTCGAGCGTAAAATACTTCTGAATCCATTCTGTATTCAGGTCGATAAACGCGGTTCGGTACTTCGGATCATATTTTACAACCTGCGCGGTCGGTGAAAGCATACCTCCTCATACCCTAAAAATGGAGATTCCTCGATGATTTGGCAAACTCACCCGACCCCCGAACTGCTTCAAGCGGCTTGTGCGAATACCCTATGCGAACACTTAGGTATGGTTTTTACGGAGGTCGGACCGGATTCGATTACCGCCACGATGCCCGTCGATCACCGTACGAAACAGCCGGCGGGATTACTCCACGGAGGAGCATCGGTGGCCCTGGCCGAATCACTCGGAAGTATTGCCTCATCGATCCTCGTGGATCGAAAGCTAAAGATGCCGGTCGGTCTAGAAATTAACGCAAATCATCTGAAATCAGTCACGTCTGGAACAGTGACCGGACGAGTAACTCCGATTCGCCTCGGTTCCACCGTTCACGTCTGGAATATCGAAATTCGGAACGAAAAATCCGAACTCGTTTGTACGAGTCGACTCACGGTCGTGATCGTTGATCAACGGGTTGCCAAGACCTGAATAAATTGAAACAGTCAGGCCATGAAATTTACCCGACTCTTTGCCCTCTCCTTGGTCGTCCTCATTTCCGCCTGCGCCACTCCCGGCCGAAAAACGGCGTCCTCCGATGCGGATCGACTCAACGAAATTATCGCCGAATATACGGACGCCTCGAAACACCTCGACCCGTTTAGCGCGCCCTATTTTAACGTCGAAGAGGATCTCGATAAATTCGGTGATTTCGCGAGCCCAGAATTTCGAGAACGATCGAAGGCCATTTACTACCGGGCGCTGGATCGACTCACTACGGTTAAGACCGACACGCTGACGCCGAAAGATCTCCGCACGTTTAAGATTTTTAAAGAAGACATGGAAATCTCCTACCGAGGATTCGACTTCCCGTCGGACTTACTCGGATTTAACCAAATGGGAAACCGCATTCATTCCTATATGGATGACTCGAGTCAGGAACTCACTTCATTCCCGTTTAACTCCGTTAAACACTACGATGCTTTCGTGAAACGCTCCGAAGGATTTCCGACCTATATCGATAATCAGATCACGCTCCTTCGTCGCGGAATGAAAGAAAAAATCGTTCTGAGCTGCGTAACTGCAGCGGGAGCGGTGAATACCTATAAGGACGCCTTAGAAAAGAACCCGGAAAAAAATCCTTTTTATCGACCCGTTTTATTTATGCCTAAGGATTTTTCGACCGCGGACCGTACCCGTCTCGCGGGGGATTTTAGGAAAATGGTTTCCGATCGCATCCTCCCCGCGGTGGAAAAGTTCGATCATTTTTTCCGAGATGAATACACGAAGTCATGCCGCAAGGATTACGGCATCGGGAAGCTCCCTAATGGTAAAGACATGTACGAGTACGAAATCCGTGCAAGTACGAACTTACCCTTAAATGCAAAGCAGATTCACGAAACCGGACTCGGCGAAGTTGCACGAATTAAAGCCGAAATCGAAAAGGTGAAGACTCAACTCGGTTTTAAGGGAGATTATAAGTCTTTCCTAAAATCTCTGTCGACTGATCCTCGGTATTTCTTTAAATCGTCGACGGCCATGTTGAAGGCCCTCGAAGACGTTAAGGGCCAAATCGCCCATAAAATTCCGGCCTACTTTAAACTCATCCCAAAAAGTGAATACCGGATCGTCGAGACGAGTAATCCGGAAGACGCGGCGGGAAGCTATAACGACCCTACGGAAAATATTCCCTACGGCCGATTTGTCGTGAACACGAAAAATCTTCATTCCGTGCCGATCTTTGAAGTGACTACCCTATCGCTCCACGAGACGATTCCGGGTCACCATTTCCAGCTCGCGCTCCAATTTGAAATGAAAGACGAACTGTCCGAGTATCAGCGCAAGCTCTTCAGTTCGAATGCCTTCGCGGAAGGCTGGGCGCTTTATAGCGAATATCTCGGTAACGAAATGGGAATGTATGCCGAACCCATGCAGAGACTGGGGAATCTAAACGATGAAATGTTACGCGCCGTACGCCTCGTCGTCGACACCGGAATCCACGCTTACGGATGGTCACGTGAAAAGACGATGGCTTACATGGCGACTTATTTAGCCGCCGATAAAAAGGAAATTAGTAATGAAGCGAATCGTTACTCCGTATGGCCCGGTCAGGCTCTCGGCTATAAAATCGGACAGCTGAAAATCATCGAACTCCGAAAGATGGCCGAAAAGGAACTCGGAACACACTTTGACCTCCGGGACTTTCACCGCGTCGTAATCGGAAGCGGAACGGTATCGCTTACGATACTGGAAGCCCAAGTAAACGAATGGGTAGCGGAAGTAAAAAAGACTTACCTCTGAAGGGTAGGGACCCACGCCGTGGTGCGACCGCCGATCGTATCGTGTACGATCCGGTTACCGCGGGATATCTTTGCGTCTTTTTCTTTTCCCCATCGGTGGTGGAATAACCAACTCTTCGGATAGCGGTCGTAGTCGGCATCCACCTCGACCGATGTTCGGATGATGGCAAGAAGTTTCGCCCGGAGTCGGGTTACCTCTGCGGTGGATAGATCTGAGGCTTTACGTTTCGGGGCGAGTTTCGATTGAAAAAGAACTTCGTCCGCGATCCAGTTTCCCACCCCTGCGAACAGCGACTGGTCGAGCAGGACGGCTTTAATGGGCGCTTTTCGTTTCTTCAGGAGATCCGCGAGCACGGGCGCCTTCGGAAAATCGATGAGCGGATCAAACCCGAGTTTCGAAATCGGTGTTTCCATTAGGGGGTTTTCGGCAAGTCGAATTCGTCCAAACCGACGGGGATCCGTAATCGCAAACTCAACTCCCCCTTCGGCCACGATTTTCAGTCGACAGTAGGGAAGAACTCCCGGAATGCGGGATTCACGACTTCCCTCCGACCAGAGCTTCACGCCCCCCCACGCTTTTTTAAAGGATTTTTTCCCTTTCCGAATCTCTACGTTTCCCGTCATCCCGAGGTGAAACACCGGCCATGGGCGGCGATCGAGTTCGAGCCAGAAGTACTTCCCCTTTCGGCCCGTGCCCACGACCCGTCGACCTTCGAGCGCGTCCCTAAACTCTTCCGGGGTCGCTCGGTCGTAACAAATATGATCTTCGAGATCGGGAATCACCTCGATGATTTTCCTGCCCTTAAGGAGGCGATGGACATGACGACGGCTCGTTTCGACTTCGGGTAATTCCGGCATAGTCCTCTATTCTCCGATCACCATTCCGTCGGGTAATAGTCTTTTAGAAAATTACCCCAGGAATGTTTTCCCGAGTTGATCCCCGCGAAGATGGGGTCGACCACCCGAGCGGCTCCGTCAACGATGTCGAGCGGGGGTTGGAAATCGAGCTCAGTCTGTTTACGGTTCGATAATTCGGCCGGGTCTTCATCGGTGACCCATCCCGTATCGACCGCGTTCATATAGATTCCGGACTTCACGTAATCCCGCGCGGATGTAAGCGTCATCATATTTAACGCCGCCTTCGCCATGTTCGTGTGCGGATGTTTATCGGTTTTCGTATGGCGGCTAAATTTCCCCTCCATCGCCGAAACGTTCACGATGTGCTTTTTATCTGTCCGATTTCTTTCCATGAGGGGCTTTAATTTACTGCAGAGAATGAACGGAGCCACGGAATTTACGAGCTGAACCTCGAGCATTTCATCGGTCGGGACGTCGGCGAGCGCCATTCTCCAGCTATTCATTTTCCGAACGTCGACCTGCTGGAGATCCGCATCGAGCTTACCCACGGGAAAGAGTTCCGCGCCGGTCTCGAGTTCGGTTGCATACGGAATTTGTGAAAGTTCAGCGGAAGCCGTTACTCCCGGGACCGACGGCATTTTTCCCAGGTGCCACTCGGAGAGCCACTGAGTTTTCTCAGCCGACGTCGAGTGTCCCGATCCCGAGAAGTGACGTTTTAATTCTTCGTGGCCGCGGAGGATTTCCCGCACCTCGGACGAAAGTGAATCGTACGGAGCCGATTCGACTTCCATTAAGTGCGCGTAGAATCCGGGCGGTCGTCGAACCGTTTGGGCCGCGTTATTAATAAGAATATCCAGGCGACCGAGCGTTTGGTCCATGCGCTTCGCAAACGCCTCGACGCTCGGCGAATGGCGGAGGTCGAGTCCGTAGACAGAAATACGGGATGCCCAATCATTAAAATCGGATTCGCGAGCGAAGCGATGAGCGGCGTCCTGGGGAAACCGAGTCGTGACGATGACTCGCGCGCCGGCTCGAAGCATCAGGAGCGCGGCTTGAAAACCGATCTTCATTCGCGCACCCGTAATAATCGCCACTTGGTCCGTCAGCGGGGCCGTCTGGAACCGTTTATCGTAATTAAACTGGGCGCAACTCGGACACATGGAATCGTAGAAAAAATGAACCTGCTTAAACTGGGCCTTACACACGTAGCAGAGTCGGGCTTTCTGGAGTTCTCCCACCGAGGTGGGAAAGTTACGTCCTTCACCCGACGAGTCGACGATCTGGGGCGGCGGGATAAAAACAGATTCTCGGCGCGCGGCCCGAATCGAGGTCGCCGCTCGGAGGACCCGATCTTTTGCCTCGCGGTTCTGGTTTTTTTCGCTTCGCATTGCTTTCACGCGGCGACGGACCTGCATGCGGTCGGGATAGATCACCCGTCCCGCGGCCATAAAGAGTCGGACTCGGTCGACTTCCGATAATTTCGAAAGGAGAAGCGCGTCTCCGGCGATGCGCTCGAGCACAGCCATACACCGAAGGAGGTCTTCGGGAGAGAGGTTCGTATCGGATTCCTGCACCATCGCCTCTCACTATAGTACTTCTGCTCCCACGGCCAGTCTCGAGGAGATTATGCGGAGCGTAAAAAATTGCTATTCGGGCTAGGTCTCCCGTAGCAGTTATGATTCGATACCGGAAACTAGGAAATCACCCATGAAGACTCTCTCCCTCGGAATCGCACTCCTCCTTTCGGTATCCCTCCCCGCGTTCGCAAGTCCCGTTCCCGATTCGGAGAGCCATCTCACCTTTGGGAAAGCGAAGAGTGCGGCCCTGAACCCAGCCCTGATTCGAATCCTGGTCTGGAATATTAAAAAGGGCCAGGAAGCGGGTCTCGACCGCGACCTCCCCGAATATGGTCGCGCGAAAGAATTACTCATCCTCTCCGAGGGACTCCTGAGTCCGCCGGTGAAATCGATCTTCGACGATCTGAAGAATATACGCTGGGATATGGGCGTAAGTTTTCTGAGTGGACGCGGAACCGAATATCCCACCGGCACGATGATTGGTTCCCGAGTCGAACCCAGTGAGGTGAAAGTTCGCCGTACCCTCGATGTGGAGCCGGTGATCCATACGCCGAAGGCCCTCACCATCGCTCGGTACCCCATCGCCGGCCAATCGGAAAAACTCCTCGTCATTTCTGTCCACGGGATTAACGCCGTTCCCTACGCTGCATTCGCGCGCCATATGGAAATGATCGCCGAAGAAGTTCGAGATTACCGGGGTCCTATTCTCCTCGCGGGAGATTTTAACTCCAACACCGACGAAAAGGTCTCCCACCTCCTCGAAGTCACGGCCTCCCTCGGATTCAGAAATCTCTCGTTTCGAAACGACGAACGTAGAACGGTATTTGGCCACGTCATCGATTATATTTTTGTTCGGGGACTTGGGGTCTGGGATTCGGAAGTACTGGGAAAACTGACTTCGTCGGACCATAAAGCGATGCTCGCAAGCCTCTTTATTACTCCGAAATTTTTTCGCTCTCGGAAATAAAACGTTTTAAAACCGTGTCCACTAGATACCGGCCATTTCGAATGACGCCTTCTCGCCACTTTGGGCTCGAGGGATAAAAAAGTTCGAGGTATTTCTGCTTCACCCGCTTCTCGACTTCGGGTGAACGGTAGCTGTGAAAATATCCTTCGTTCTCTAGGATCAGACGATTAATCGTCTCGGTCTTTCCGCCGAGTCCGTTTCCGACCGTGCCGAACTCGGCAGTGAGTCCGATGATCACGCG
>JANXTV010000406.1 GCA_025352185.1 Oligoflexia bacterium | reverse complement strand
TAACGAAGTTCCCTCGGGAAACTGACTCCACTTCGCATTCGCCGCAGACTCATTTCGTCTTCGATCCACTCGTAGGAACCTTTAATCAGAAACGCCACCTGCGGAACTGGCTCGCCGAGGCGGAAGTGAGAATTGAGAAAGATTACCCGTCTCCGGAAGTATTCTTTAATGCGTCCACGATTTCCCTCTCCGTGAGCGATGCCCGAAGGCTGAACACCGAACTCCGTGATCTACTTGCCCGGTACCTCGGCACCTCATCGGATCCCCAGGAAAAGAAGACCCTCTGCCAAGTGGGGATCCAACTTTTTCCGTTAATCTCCCCGGAGTGATTACTTCGAGCGAGTCTGGCCCTTCAGCATATTCACCGCATTAAAGGCCGCCACTTTATAAGCCTCGGCGAGAGTCGGATAATTAAAGACGGAATTAATGAAGTAAGTCACGTCTCCCCCGAAGGCCATCACGGCTTGGCCGATGTGAATGAGATCGGCCGCATTATCACCGACGATGTGAACGCCCAGAAGTTTTAAAGATTTTTTATCGACGAGGAGCTTTAAGATCCCCCAACGATCCCCGACGATCTGGCCGCGAGCGAGTTCTTTATAACGGGAACGCCCGACGATAAAATCCGCGCCCGCCTTCGCCAGTTCTTCTTCCGTGAGGCCGATCATCGAAATTTCGGGAATCGTATAGATTCCGTAGGGGAAATTCTTCGGCATTTCATGTTCGTTTTCGACCGCGTTCGTGCCGGTTTTCATGGAGATGCCGAATGCGTGACAGGTCGCAATTCGACCCTGTTCCATCGCGGTCGCCGCGAGAGCCGGCGCCCCGATTACGTCACCCACGGCGTAAATATTCGGTACCGCCGTCCTAAAGTGAGAGTCCACCTTAATGAGACCGCGGTCGTCGACGACGATGCCGAGCTCGCGAAGGGCTAGGGTATCGGTATTTCCAAACCGGCCCTGAGCGATGAGGACGGTCTCCGCCTTCAGTTTTTTCCCGTTCGAAAGATGAACAATGACGTCTTTCTTTTTCGAACCTTTTTTCGTTTCAATCTTTGTCGCTTCCGCTCCCAGAACGATATCCATTCCCTGGAATTCGAATCGATCACGGAGTGCGCGAACAATCTCGGTATCTACACTACCCAGAATCCGGTCCCGTTTATCAATTAGGGTGACATGCGTCCCGGCCATCGAGAACATCGACGCGTACTCGCAGCCGATTACTCCCGCACCGAGCACGACCATCGACTTAGGTACCCGTTTCAGTTCGAGCACGGTATCGCTATCAAAAATATACTGACGATCGACTCCCAGATTTGATGGCGAGACCGGCCGCGCACCCACCGCGATAATTATTTTTTCGGCGGTGTAGGTTGCTTTCTTTTTCGACTTCGCCGTTACTTCGATCTCACGGGTCGAAAGGAGACGTGCCTCACCGGCGATAACGACGATACCGTTTCGCTTGAGTTGGTCCCGAATGACGATGGTCTCGTCCGCGACTACCCGCTCTTTACGGCGGAGGAGTCGCTGCATATCGGGGATCAATAATTTCGTCTGCTTCGAGGTTTCCTCGCGTCCCAGTACGCCGCGAGACCCCAGGGAATACCGGTACACCGATTCTCGGAAAGATTTAGACGGGAGCGTACCGTAGTGAACGCAGCCGCCGCCGACGTGCGGAAATTTTTCAATGATCGCGGCAGTTTTTCCCGCCTTCGCGGCTTGGAGAGCGGCCCGCTGTCCCGCCGGCCCCGAACCAATCACGAGGAGGTCATAGTGCGATGCGAGAGGTGCCTTTACTGCAGATTTCTTTTTCGATGGGGTGGGCATGGGCCCTCTAAGGATGGCACCGATTTAAGTGCGAATCCAGCCTAAGCCGCCTTACGATTTATCTTCGCGAAGTATTCTACTGCCCAGGCGGGCGGCGTGAACTTATCCCGGGTATACGGCAGCCGATTCACTTCGATCTCTTCCATGAAACTTGGAATTTCACCGGTCGGCACGAGTTCTCCGATGATTTTTCCTTCGGCCGTCATCCCCCGTTGAATAAACGTGAAGATATCCCGCAGCATGTACTTCCCATGCTCATCGACCTCGGGAGTGATTTCGGCGATGTTGGTGATTTTCCGCGACCCGTCGTTCAATCGCTTAATTTGGACGACCATATGGATAGCGGCGGCGATCTGACGGCGGATGGCGGCCGTCGGAACGTTCGTGTCCCCCATCATCGCGAGGGTTTCGAGTCGGACCAGGCCGTCGTAAGGAGTATTCGCGTGAGTCGTTCCCATCGAGCCGCCGTGGCCGGTGTTCATCGCGGTGATTAAGTCGAGCGCCTCCGGGCCCCGGACTTCTCCGACGATAATTCGGTCGGGACGGAGTCGGAGGGCGGATCTTACGAGGTCTCGAATCGTAACCGCACCTTTCCCCATCGCATCCGGTGGTTTCGTCTCAAAGAAAACGACGTGATCGGTTGTGATCTTTAATTCGCTCGCATCCTCGATCACGATTAATCGTTGGTGCCCAGGAATGCGTGATCCAAGGACGTTGAGAAGGGTCGTTTTACCGGAACCCGTTCCTCCGGAAATAATCATGTTCTTCGCGAGGTAGATCGCGACGTCGAGGAAGCGGGCCGCATCCTTCGTGATCGACTGCTTCTGAATCAGATCAACGAATGTCGGGGTGCCTTTCGAAAATTTCCGGATCGAAAGGGTCGTCCCTTTACGTGAACACGGCGGCATTACCGCCGAAACCCGGGATCCGTCGGGAAGTCGGGCATCGAGAGTCGGATTTTCATCATCGACGCGACGTCCGACGAACTGCGCGATATTTCGAACCGCCGCTTGGAGAGCCTGTTCATCTTTAAATTTCGCGTCCACTCGCTCGAGCTTCCCTCGACGTTCGATGAAAATTTCGCTCGGACCATTAATCAGAACCTCGGAGACCGAATCGTCATCGAGGTACTGTTTAATACTCGCTAAAAAAGTGGATACTGAATCCTGGAAAACACTGCTCAAGACGCATCTCCCGGCACGGCCGTAGTCAGTTCCTTTACCACCATCGTACCTTCGCTGCCGTTCACCGGGCAGTAGTACCGATAGGTGCCCGGCTGATTAGGCACGAACGTGATTTCTTCAATCTTATTCGCACGGACCTGCTTCCGGACGTTAAACGAATCCATCATGATACAGAGAGACCCTTTAGAAGCACCCGTTACGAAGAGTCGAACCGGTACATCACGGCTAACAAAAAAGGTTTTTGGAAAGAAACCGAGATCGCCCGCGATGATCGAGACTTCCTGGATTCCCTTCCGTCTCGCGACGGGGTCCGCGACTTCGGTGATAAACTTTTCCGTTTCGGCCGATTGCCGGGCCGCCTCGGTTTTAGAAATTCGTTTCAGTACCGGTCGATTTCCCGTCGATGTATTCGCTTCTTTTACAATCTTGCGATTATCATCGGTCGGAGACGACTTCCAACCGTCGTCGGCCGCGGCCGCCCCCTCTGCTCCCTTTTTCGTGGGTGCGGAAACTTCGAGCCCGGCCGGAGCCCGATTGGTTTCCCGCGTTCGTTTCCGGGAAAGGGTACCGTGATTAAAATCGATTTCTTCTCCCTCATCGTCCCGTAGAGCTTGCCATTTATCTTGGCCCGTAAAGGTTCCCCATTCCGATTGCTGCTGAATCCCGTCGACCGTATTTTCATCGGCGTGTCGCGCGGGCGGGGGTGGAATTAAACGCGTTCCCGCGGAGGCGGGGTGGAAATAAATCAAGGGTGCGCCGAGTACCATTCCAAGCGCAAAAATTTGGGTTTTCTTCATCATAAAGAGCTCCATTCCGATTCCGTGGGATAAAATCCCTCAGTAACCTTTCGGCGGAGCGAAGCCATCCCTTAAGAAAAAGGGTCGGCACGGACACGGGCGAACTTTTTCCGTCAAACTATTAACGCAGTGGAGTCGGTCCGCAGGGGGGAGCTTTCGCTCGTCCTTCGGACCGACTCCTCCACGATTCGACTCGGGGGCCGTAAAAGATCTACTTACAGGCTTTCGTCGCTTCACCGAGCGAAGCTGAAATCTTCGTCGAAAGATCGGAAAGCTCGTCGGCGAGATTCTTTTGGGAAACGACGAAGAGTTCGCCCGCATCCATTTGTTTCACGAGTTCATTTACGGCCAGCGCCTTCGCGTAGCGATTTGAGGGCTCGTTTGCCGAGTTATAGAACGTAGTCATCGCGATCTGGCAGGCCTGGGGTTTCTTCGAGCATGCCTTTAACGAAGCTTGGAGCGCGCCTTGAAACTCATCACCCATCTGTTTCCGCTCTGCACTCTTCACGTAAGCGTCGAAATAACCTTTCGTTAACCCCTTCTGGGAGAGGCTATCGGCGAGCATTACGCTGGAAAAGGCGGCCATGGTTTGGAAAGCCGATTTCGAGGTCAGAGTGTCGTGCAGGCGATAAATCGACGTCACGCAAGCGTCGTCGGCGGATGCGGAAAACGCGGTAAAAAGAACCAGGGATACGAGGGTAAAACGTTTCATAAATGCTCCATTTCAAGTGTTTGAGTAATGTAACGCAC
>JANXTV010000385.1 GCA_025352185.1 Oligoflexia bacterium | reverse complement strand
CTCGAATATGAGGCGCGCGAAACCGAAGAGGCGACTGCCGAAAGCGGCAATCGACATCGGCGTCGAGAGTGCGAGCGAAAGGGCAAAGACCGCGAGAGATACGAGGGTTGATCCCGTAGAATTAAACTGACGTAAAAGAATTTCGGCAAACCACACTCCGAAGGCGCCGCCGGTGAGGAGCTCCGTTCCGGCGTATGGAACGAATTTCCACTGCAGGGTGAGGAAAACCGTCAGCGAGAGAACCGCGACCGTCATTCCAGAAAGTGTACCGAGGACGCGAAGCGCCCCTTCACGTCTAAAGATCGAAGCCGCGATAAAAAATAGAGCCGCCGGTACGAGGAAAGCGGCGATGCCGAAACACTCGAAGAATCCGGAGGCGAGGTAGGCCCCCACTCTCCCACACGCGTTAGCTACTTTCGCAGTCGAAGCGGTAAAGAAGGAGGGATCGGTCGGGTGGTAGGTCGCGAGCGCCGTGAGGGCGAAGATTGCGAAAGCGAAAACGAGGATGCTCCCTATCTCGACCGAAATGCTTTTCTGGGGCTGGGAGGAAGCGCCAGCCCTTCCTTGGACTGTCTTTTTCGTCATACTCTCATGGTACACGACCCTTTCATTTAGGCTTTTGATTTTTTTAGGAATTTAGGTGAGAACCCTCCCCTATGAAAAAGTTGCCGAAGGCTAAGTCCGCCCCAAAATCTAATCCGAAGGAACCGAAACTCGTGACTTCGAAACATCCCATCGTCCTCGCCTACGATTTAGGTGGAACGAAAGTCGCGGTGGGGGTGGTCGATTCGACCGGCAAGATTTTGGCTTTCCACCGTGAGGCCGCCTTCATTAAGCAGGGAAAGAAAGCGACGCTGGAGCAACTGATTCGCCTCGGAAAAGAAATGATCGCGAAGTACCCGAAGATTTCCGCCGTCGGGATTGCGAGCGCCGGACCCCTCGATCCGGTGAAGGGTGAACTCCTGGATCCCACGAATTTCTCCGGGCCCGACGGCCACTGGGGAAAGGTTCCCCTCGCCGCGATTCTCGCGAAAGGCCTAAAGAAGAAGGTGATTCTCGAGAACGACGCGGCCGCGGCGATTCTCGCGGAAGTTTGGAAGGGTCTGAAGTCGAACACGAAGAACGCGATGATCCTTACCCTCGGTACCGGACTCGGAACCGCGATGGTTGCGAACGGCGAACTCGTGCGCGGGGGAAGGTTCCAGCATACCGAGGGCGGGCACATCATCATTAAAGCGGGCGATGAATCCGCGCCTTGCGGCTGCGGACAGATCGGATGCGCGGAAGCGTACCTCTCGGGTCGGTCTTTTGCTTACCGAGGACGCAAGCGACTGGGAAATGAGATAATTGATGCGCCGCAAATCGCGGCTCGCGCCCGTGAAGGAGATGCCGCCGCCATCGCCCTTTTCGATGAGTACGCCGAAATGCTTTCGATCGCGCTCCATAACTTTGTCGTCCTTTTTTATCCTGAAGTCGTTGTATTTACCGGAAGCTTTGCCGCCGCCCACGATCTTTTCTTGAAAAAGGCCGAGAAAAAGCTCGCAAAACTGCTCGAGCGAAGAAATCTCGTGATGAACCTCCAACCGAAACTTGTCGTTTCGAAATTAGAGAACCAGGCGGGCCTACTCGGGGGTGCTTACGTGGCACTTCGGGCGATCGGAAAACTCTAACGCAGGGTCGCTTTTTTCCCGACCCACTAGGCCTAGCGTTGCGTTTCCTAGTTGACACTAGACCTGGGTCCCCTGAGGCTATGGGTAAGCATTCGCTCTTCTGACAAAAGCAGTACAGTTTGAACGGCCTTCCTCTGTCGTTCATGTTCCGCGTAGTTCGCTACGCAGTCCATGAACGAAGCATTTCTGCTCGCGCACGAATGTATTACCGAGTCGGGGTCTTTTCAGGCTGTCTCTGCGAAAGGCTAACTGGCTCGAGCTTTCGAAAGGTTCACTCCCTCAAGCAATTGAAGAGTGGTTTCGGAATGGGAGAGGAAAGTGGCCGTTTTATTGGCCTGCTTTTGATCAAGAAGATTTGGAACGCGATTAATCAACACTCTGTATAGGGAGATACTTTTCATGAATAAACGTATTATTTCCGCACTCGTTCTTGCTGGAATGATGACTTCGTCGGCTGCGTTCGCATCGAAAGCACGCGAACTCGTCCTCGGAACTGGCGGCAACGGCGCAAACGCAGGTTCGTACTATTACGAATCCGCTTACAACATGTTCTACAACCCGTCTTACGTTAACGACTATAAGAACTGGGCAGGCTTCGAAAAAGGCACGAACACGACCGCAGAATTCGGTTTCGTTTCCTCGATGATGAACATGAACATGGGACTCTGGTTCAACCGTTCGGGCTCAACCCCGAACATCCTCGACACCGACACGAACAAGTCCGTAATCGACCTCCTCATCGGCGGCGACATGGGCGTGAAGTGGGGTCTCGGACTGAACTACGGTCGCCAAGACACGGCAGCGGTTTCTCCTACGGCGGCATCGACGTCGAAGAGCAACCTGTCCGCTACCCTCGGCGCTCAGTTCTCCGGCCTGGATCCATTCGTTGGATTCACGATCGCTTCGGATGACAAGACGAACGGAACGAAAGTCTCCAAGTACACGAACATGAACGCCGGCGTTCGTTATCACTACGGTGAATGGACTCCGTACGCTACGTATTCGGCAGCGAAGAAGAAAGACGAAGCTTCTTCCATCGAACGTAAAATCAACGCGTTCACGGTTGGTCTCGGACGCGAGGCAAAACTCGCCGAAGGCGCCCGCCTCGTTTACGCTGTGTACGTTCAGAACGTTTCCCAAAAAGTGGGCGATGTGAAGTTCTCGAACGAATCCTACACTGCACTTCCAGTAAACGTCGGTGTTGAAGCCGATGCGACGAGCTGGTTAACCCTCCGTGCTGGCGCTGCCACCACGCTGGTTTCGACCATCAACTCGACGAAGACCACCACGGCTCGCGTCGGCGGTACCTTCCACGTCGGTAAAGTCGACATGGACTACGCTTTCGGTAACACCGTAGGCGGAAACCCAGACACTGCTGACACCGGATTCGACAGCGGCACGTTCCACCAAGTTGGAATGCGCTACTCCTGGTAAGCTAAAAACCTAACGGTTTAAGAGGGCCTCGGAGAGTAATCTCCGGGGCCTTTTTTTATTTCACCGGCATGAAAGTATAGAATAGGGCGCGACACCGTTCACTCAGGGTCGGTCCCTTCAAGGGCACTCCGAAACTCTGGGAGAGGGCGGAAAGCGATAAGTTTTTTTCCGGCTTCATGGCGTAGATCGACCCCGCCCGGAAGTAGGACTGTGGCTCAGAAGCGCCCACACCCGAGAGGAGTTCTTTCACGCTAGTGTAGGCCGACTTTGTATTTTCAATCGCCAGATCGGTGCTCGCCCCGACCGGGCCTTTATGGAACATGTAGGCGATTTTTAGATCAGCGTTAATGATGTAACGGAATTCATCCGCGACGAACATCTTCCCGGCGACTCCGATTTTCACGCCGCCGTGCTCTTGCAGAATTTCAAGCTTTACGAGGCCGAAATCCGACCAGCCCCGGCCGCCGAACTTATAATGACTAATCCCATTCGCCTTCGGTCCGAAAATATGGGGAGTCATATTTTCTTCGATGAGGGCCACGTCGGGCATTACGCCCAGTATCTTAAATTCGTTTCCGGGATTCTTCGCGTTATACTTCCCGATTTCCTCGTGAAGAATTTCTTCCACTCCGAACTGGGTTCCCCCGGTAATGAAAAAGACTTTCTTCGGATCGAGTTCGGGGAGCATTTCGGCAAAAATCTTCCTAATCTCAGTGACCTTGAGTTCCGTCTCGAGAGCATTCGGACCTTGCTTCGCCACGGCGGCAAACTGGCTCATCGAGCCTCCGGAAACGTCGATGGCTCGCATTCCCTTAAACAGTTCGCGCTCTTCGTCGAAAGGTTTAATACCCTTTCCGTGGAGGTCCTCGATTAACGTCGTCAGCTTTTTTTGGTATTCGGCTTTCCGGGCATTCGCGACTTCCTCGGTATAACGTTGACCCTTCTTTTGCACGTAAGCTTCGATCTCTTCTGAAGAAGGAATGCGATGAGTGCCGACCGCCTTAAGCGCGGTCTTCGCCTTTGCGAGGTACCCTTCTTGGACCGCGACGTATCTCTTTTCGGACTCCCGAATGTAATCGAAATCTGATTCGGTGAAACCGAGCTGCGTAAGCATCCGGCGAATTTCGCGTGGATTCGCCCCGTACATTCCCATTCCGTCGGTACCAATCACGACCGGAACTCCCGCCTCACGAAACTGCTTAAACTGCACGTAGAGTTGGTTCGCCCCTCCACTCAGATTATTCAGAGCTTGGTTCGAAGGCGGATTTAATTCGATCACGACGCCCTTATCCTTCAGAAGGTCGATAACCTTACGGTCGATCATTCCGGTATGGGGATCGACCTTCATCGCCGCCATATCTTTCTCAATATACAGACCGTGCCCAATGCGATTCGCTCCCGCTTCCACGGCGACCCGCACATTAGAGGGAGTCAGAGCATTTTCTCCGGAATGCACACGGAGCTGCCATTCGGAGCCAAATTCTTCACGAAGTTTCGCGCCCGCTTCGATCTGTGGCTTCAGAAACTCCGACGAATTCGTTTCATGCCCCATCCAATCGATTCCCTTAATATACGGCCAATTTTTAGCCATAATTTCGGTTCGGGTGATTTCGTCTAAATTCCACTCGGGATCGGAATGGCGCCAGAGTCCCACGATGAACCGGAGCCGAACCCCGGTGTCTTCTTCTATTTTTTCAATCACTTTATCGGCCGCATTCGCCCAGGCGGGTAAAATAATATTCGAAATCGAAAGTTCCTTATAGGTCGTACCCACTTTCTTAGCCGCGCGCGCCACTTCCCAGAGGAGGTCACCGAAGGCCGCCAGGTTCTTCGTAATGTCACCGCGGTAAATATACTTGGTTTCCATGTCGACGAAAGTCCGCACGTGGGACTGCTCGATTGTCATTGCATCTTCGAAGAGTGCCAAACCTTTAGATGCTTTAAACTCCTTCGACGCGAGAAGGGTGCGAAGTCCAATTTTTCCGTCAACCACTGCGGATATAGGGTACTTCACGCCAATTTTATCGAGGAGCGCCACGGTATACGGGAGATCGTGCTTCACCCCGATTTTCATCATCGAACTAAATGAAACATCACCCGCAAAGTGACTATGTAAATCGGTCTCAAGCGCCCGAGATAAAGTCAGTCTACCTTTTTTTACGGGTTTGAAACGCTGGGCATAGGAATCATCCGTCGAAAACTGACGAATATCGAAAACGCTGAGGGGCTTCTGTTCACGAACTCCCCATTTTCCTTCTTTATTCGGAAGGAACTCCGCGAGTTCCTGTCCGTAAAACTTAATCACTACTGGGGAGGATAGGGCCGACCGAAGCACCTTCGGAGGGGGGAAACCTTCTAACAGGACCGGACGGGAATAGTGCCCCCCCTGGACCACCCGGAGACCGCCGTAAAACGCGGTCTTCAATCGTTCGCTGGTCGTGGTCCACGTGCCGACGCTATTTCGGAGGTAGACCTTCGGGGCTTCCCCGTCTTCAACAACCTGTACGGCGTAACGTCCGTCGGCGGAGAGGTTCCAAGTAAACTCTCCCGCGAAGGCCACTTGGCCCCACCCTAGAAAACTCGAACTGACGGTTAGCAGGAATATCCATTTTAATTTCATAGACCGTTCACCACGACTTCCGCGGTTTCCTGTTCAAAATAGTTCTGGCACGCGTATTTCTTCCGCAGTAACTCGCGCTGGTGAATTCCGTAGTGGGCTTTATAAAGCTCTTCCATGCCGACCCGCGAATTTGCGAGATCGAAAAGCTGCTGCTTAGTGACGTCCGTAACGCCCAGTAACGGGAGAAGTTCCTCGGCCGCGGCGGCAACGTACTTCGCCGTGCGGAACTGAACCTTTCCGAATTCCTTTTCATTTAAATCGAACACGGAATCGTAAAAACCGTAGTTCAGCTTATTCGTCACTTCCGATAGGAGACTCAGGGCCTTATCGCGGATGAAGCTCACGTAAATAGGGTTTCCGTCGAATTTGTTCACCAGGTGCTGGACGCCCGAAACTAGATTTCCGTCTACGAGGCGTTCTCCATTTGCGAGCTTATCCGCATCCCGAACGAACGACATAAATTCGAATGGCTGGGGGGTGTTCGCCACCTTGAGTATATCTCCCGCAATCGAGGCGGTATCGTAATTCAATGCGGTCTCGTGAAGGGTTTCGAAGAGAAGCACCTTCATTAACTTCTTAATTTCCTGACTTTCCTCGGCGGTATATTTCGCGGCGAGATCCAGAGTTTCCACGGCTTTTCGGATCCCTTTCGCCTGGAGTTCGACCTTCTTATAAAAGGCGTACGCTTGTTTCGTAGTTTTGATCCCTTTTGAGCGCATGTAGTTTTTCGTATACGCGGACATCCGCCTAATGTGGTTTAAATCGTGGAACCAAAAGTCATACGGAGTGAAAAAGTAGCGGTCGGCACGTACGGTCTCTACTTCCGCACCGAGAAATGCGAACGGCGCTACGCGCGAATCGATTAAATCATCGAACGATAATACGCGGTGGGTAAAATTCATAACGAGGTCGGGATCTTCGGCGACCGAAATCCAGTGGTAGGCGTAACGATCGTAGTGGTAGTGCTCATTTACGAGCCGTTTCTGGCCTTCGATAAACCAGGAACGTTCTACCGCCTGAAAGTCCGCGGTCTCCGCGTACTTCGTCCGCTCGACGATATCGAAGAACCGAGTCGCCTTCTGCGCCGTTTCTACCGAAATTCGGTAAGGATAGGGACCCGTTGCCTTCCGGGCGACCCGTAAAGGATTCGGGAGGGCGGGATTCTTAACGAATGCAAAGCGCGCGAGGAGATCGCGCCGTAGGGCCGCGAGAATCGGATTCTTATCGCAGAGTTCGAGGAGTTCCGGCTTTTCGAGGGCCTTTTCGAGATGATCGACCGTGTCGGCAAACTCACCAAAACTCGCATTCTCACCCTTACGAACGAGCCGCTGGTGGAGGCGAGTATAGGTATCGACGCTATTTTCGAAAAAATCTTCGTGTTTAGCCACGACCTTTAACGCCTCATCTGATATGTCGCTCACCACGGATTTTTCCGGGTTCCGGTGGTAAATTCGGTTTTCGGTAGCCGGCAGAATATCAAACCAGGTCCGCTCGCCACTTTCGACTTTAAGTTCCGGACTCGTTTTAAACCCGGGGACGGTTTCCTCGAGTATTTTCAGAATATCTAGTCCATCCTCGACCGCATTCATGGAGTATCGGAACGGCATCGGCTCCTTAAACGGAATGGGATACGGGTATTTCTTAGCTTTCTTCAGGAATTTTAAATTTAAGTGTGGAAGGCTAATTTCGTACATTCGAAGGAGCGCATTAAGCGTTCGATTTGTTTTTCTGGCTTCGGAAACTAACGGACTATCCAAATTTTTATTGATCGCGAAAAGAACTTCTTTAAGTTCGGCGGCCGGGGTGGTGTCTCCCTGACGTTCGATCGCACTCACGTATTTTTTATATTGGGCTTCCGTGATTCCGAGGAGACCCGCCCGGGCACTGGTCGCAGTCGCAGCCGCGACCGACAGGAGGAAAATTGCGAAGTAAATCTTCCGGGAAAGACCGCGCTGGAAGCTCACGGCTTATATCCCCAAAAGTCGACTTTACCGGACTCGAGCCCGTAAATTCCGCGGACAATTTTAAGTTTACCGGAATCGACCGCCGTACGGATGATCGAACTTCGCACCAGGAGTTGCTCGCTCACGGCGTCGACGTTAGCCATGACGGGTCCGCGGATTTTCACGTCATCATTCCGGACGCTCGCAATTTCACGGCGACGAATATTCGGTTTAATCGCTCCCACTAGCCAGTCGAGATCGGTGCTCCCCGAACTGACTTTCGGTTTCGCCGTGATCGCCGCCTTTACGGCTCCACAGGATTCGTGACCGAGAACCACGATTAGTTTTGCTCCGAGGTGTTCGATGGCATATTCCATCGACGCCACCTGGGCCGATCCGAGAACGTTCCCCGCGACTCGAATCGTGAAAAGATCACCGAGTCCTTGGTCGAAAATAAGCTCGGGTGGAACCCGAGAGTCACTGCAGGAAAGGACGATCGCGGATGGAGATTGGGACGCGGCGAGCGAACGTCGACGAGATTCGTCTCGGTGCTCACCTTTCGGGGCTCCCTGAAGGAAGCGTTCATTCCCACGAACTAAGTTAAAATAAGTCGAATCGGGGGTAACGGGTCCGTCTCCGGGAACCGCCGCTAAGGCTCGGGTGGTCAGACTCGCTTCGATTGACGGTAAGAGTGGATTTTCATTCTGATAAACTTCTGCGCGGGAGACGAGCGATCCGCCATTAATGAGGGCGGGTGACGAGGTGTCGGGACGGGACGCGAGACTTTCGAACTGTCCGGGGTCCGCAAATGGATCTTTTTTCATTCCGGAAGAAAATCGATTCGGGGTAGCGCAGCCCGAGATGCCGCCCAGCAAGCATGCCGCCGCGACGACGAAATAATATTTCTCTCTCATGATCACCGACTTCATTCCCATCTCCGTTCAGGCTCCGCACACGAGGGCCTAGAGAGATATCGGAACGCTCGGCCAATACCTTTATTTGGAGGAAAAACGTCAGAAGAATGGCAGCACTTCACGGGTATCGGGCCCGCAAAGTACTTATAGACGAAAACCTAACTCGGCCGGCTAAAATTGCCGTCGACGGTGGGTACCCACTTCTCTAAGCTTCTACATAGGGGCGAATCAATCGATCGCCGAAACCAGGAGAATTGGATTCATGACTCGAAAAATTTTAATTTCCACTATAGTTCTATCGACCTTCGCAGTGGCGTCTGGATGCTCTACGCCTCCGACGGTGGCTTCTAAATCATTCAACGGGAACCGGAAAGTCGCCACCACTGTTTACACGCCGGCGCAGATCGCTGCGGAATTTAAGGATTCCGGAAAAAAAGTAATCACCTTCATCGGGTATTCGGGTGCGAAATACGAAAATGAAGCAGCCATGCTCGATATTGCGCGTAACGAACTCGGTAAGCTGAAGGCGAAGGACTGGATCGTGAACATCGGTGTTACTCCCGACGGAATCGGCCAAGTCTACTGCGTCGCCTCGAAACTCGGTTTCGAAACTCGGGGAATCGTCTCTGAACTCGCTAAGGACTATCTCGATACCGTGGAATGCGTAGACCGTTACTACTTAGTGAGTGACACTACCTGGGGTGGTCGTCAGCCTGACGGAAATATGTCTCCCACTTCGGAAGCCATGGTTTCGGTATCGGATCGCGTAATCGGGATCGGTGGCGGAGACGTTGGATATGACGAACTCGTGGAATCGATGAATCGGCACAAAGATGTCCACCTCTATTCCGCAGAGATGAATCACGCAAAGGCCCTCAAGAAGAATCCGGCCCAGACGAATTTCTACGGCAAACCTCAGTCGCTTATTAAATAGTAGTTAAAATTAAAAAGGGAGGCCTACGCCGACGGTAATCAGCTCGTGGCTGAACTCGAAGCGTAGGTCGACCGTTTCTAGCGCGTAAAAAGCCCCGACTCCGAACCGGGGATGGAGAGCGACCCGGTCTCCGTACTTATTCGAAGCGATGTTTCCACCGAATCCTCCGAGCGCAAACAGAGTCCACTTCGCATCCTTCACGAAGTCCCAGCGCAGGTGGGTCGAATACATCCAGAACGTGGTTCCCGATACGAAGTTGGGGCCGAATTCTACTTCGAGAAAAACTGGGTTAACGATATCCGGAACCCATCCGTCTTTCACGATCTTCGCCGCCGCATTTCCGATAAAGGAAAATCCAGCGTGGGTGTCGACAATGCCGAGTCCCCCACCCAGACCGAGCGTGAACTGATTCGTGGGCTTATAGGTCTTATAGTCTTCCGCAACTGCGGCCATGGCCGGTGCGATTCCCACGAGGACCAACGCGAATAACGGGGCGAATAGATTTTTCATAGGCCCCACGTTATCCGAGCTTTTCCCAACGCCCAATAAAATTTTTTAAAATTGCGGCCGTGGCCCCCCAGATTCGGTGACTCCCTACGAGAAAGACATCCATGGGCACAGTTCGTTCATGCCCATCGATTACCATCGTGCGCTCCTCGATGTGATGGACGCCCGGCGTTTGCAACTGGGACATTTTGCACCAAAACCAGAGGTCAATTTCCGCCGCGTTCGGGTGAATGCTCACACTCTCAATCGGTTTTCGAAGGGCGCCCACGATGGGAGTCACTTGAAATCCGGATGGGGTCCAGAGCGCGGGGAGTGGCCCGATAGGCCTTACTTCCGACTGTAAAATTCCAACCTCTTCTTCGGTTTCCCGGAGTGCCGTGCGAACCCAGGTTTCCGGTCTTCCGATTTCTCCGTCGAGGGCATCGTGCATCCCCCCGGGGAGCGCGTACTGGCCCCGGTGTTTCTGCAGACTTTCACTCCGGCGGGTTACTAAAATCTCGAAATCTCCCGGGCGAGAATCATTTCGTCGCCCGACGAGGAGGAGGACCGAAGCCGGAGTGCCGTCGGTGAGGGGGCGAAACGAATAGGGGTACTCGAGTTTAACCAGTTCCCGAAGTCGACTCTCGAAAATTTCGTCGGTCATTTCGCCTTATCGCCGTTCCCTTTTTCGACGCTACCCTTCAGATCAATTCCGTAAATCTTTGCCTTACGATAAAGGGTCGCCCGGTCGATCCCGAGGACGTCGCTCGCCCGCGATTTATTAAATCCCGTTTCTTCTAATACCCTTTGAATATGAGCTTTTTCCACCGTTTCTAGAGACGCCCCCGGCTCACTCTCCGGTACCGGAGTCGCCTTAATGAGATCCGGGAAGTCCTCAGGTTCCAGCACGGTACCCACCGAGAGCGCGACGGCCCGCTCGACCATGCGTTCCAGTTCTCGTACGTTCCCCGGCCAGGTGTACTTTTTTAACTTCTCCATGGCTCCGTCGGTGAGGTGGGAAACTCGCTTAGCATTTTTTTCCGAAAATTTTGCGAGGAACGCGCTCACGAGCTCGGGGAGGTCGTCAATTCGACTTCGCAGGGGAGGAATTTCCATCGTGATGATATTTAAACGATCGAGGAGTTCGGCCTTTACCATTCCGGACTTTGCTAGCTCTGCCTGGCTTACGCGAGAAGTAGCGATCCACCGAATTCCCATCCGTTCCGCATCCGTCCGTTCAATAAGCCTTAAAAGTTTCGACTGTTCCGATGCCGCGAGGCCTACGATTTCTTCGACGAGGATAGTTCCACCCGAGACGGCCGCTAAATCGCCCTCTATCTGATCGATTTCCTCGCGCGTCGAAAGCTTCCGGAAGGGTTTTCCTTTCCGTGAGCCATTCTCATGAATCGACCGAGCGACGAGCGCCTTTCCCGTACCGCTCTCACCAAAAATCATCACGCTACTCGAGGTTAAACTCGCGCGCGCGATGGTACGATATACTTCGACAATTTTTGGGGAACGCCCGATCAAAGACTGATTTAAAGACGCGCCAAACGGCGGTTTCGATTTCCCCGTCTCATTTTCCGTCGTCACGGATTCCCGGAGGTACTCCACATGTTTCCGGGCTCGCGACACGAGGGACCGCAGGTCAGCGATTTGAAAAGGTTTCGAAATGTAGTCAAACGCTCCTTCCCGAAGGGCGTCGAGGGCGCCCTCCATCGATCCGAATCCCGTCATCAGCACCACGACCGAAGGTGGGGGTGGGCGCTTTTGGATGTCCCGGAGTAAGTCGAATCCGGTCTTTTCTTTCATCCGGACGTCACTCAGAATTACCGGGAAATCTTCGCGAGCTAACGTCTCGAGGGCCTGCTCTCCGCTTTCCGCGAGTCGCACGACATATCCCTCTTTCTTAAGTACTTCTTCGAGGAGGTCCCGAGAGACCGGATCGTCATCGACGACGAGGATTTTTTTTAACGAGGCATTTTCCTTCATGATTCGACTCCGTACGGTAAATCGAGGACGACTTCCGTCCATTCCCCCTCTTTTGAGTTAATGGAAAGTGTACCGTGATATTTCGTAACGAGTTCTCGGCAGATTGCGAGCCCGAGCCCCGTCCCTTCGCCAGGACCTTTCGTGGTAAAAAAAGGCTGGAAGACTCGGCCTAAATCTTCGTGGGGAATCCCCTCTCCGGTATCGCGAATCGAAATTTTTAAAAATTCGTTCGATCCTTCTTTACGCAGGCTCGTGCCTAGGTAGATTTCCCGCTTAAAAGATTCGACCGAAGCTTTCGACCGAATCGAGTCTAATGAGTTATTAAATAAGTTTAGAAGAACTTGCTCGAGATCGACCGGTACCAAGCGGATCGGGCCGAGACTGCGATCGAAATTACGATCCACCCGCACGGAGAGGCTCTCGACGCGCGGTCGCACGATACTTAATGTCTTTTCGATTAACTGATTCGCGTCCACTAACTGGCGCTGGGAAACCGGCTTCGCGGTATTTTGGAGAAATCCCCGAACGATTCCGGCGATTTTTTCAAGTTGGCCCTCGATGATTCCGATTCGGTCGGAAGATCCGGGGGTGGGTGGACTCACTTCCTCTTTTAGGAGCGAGAGGTGCCCCCCGATCGCGTTCAAAGGGGTTCCAATTTCGTGGGCAAAGCTCGCCGTAAGCTGACCGAGGACGGCAAATTTTTCGAGGTTGAGGAGGCTTCGTTCGGTTTCGTGGAGCTGCTCAGAAAGAGCCAGATTCTTTAATTCTGCGGCGAGCAGCTTACGGTCGTTCTCAATGGTCTTCCGTAACGCCCCATTTAAAAGGAAATAGAGGAGAATCACGCAGGCCAGACCGCCGAGCATCGAAACGTTCGAAATGAGGCGAGCGAGCCTAGACACGAGATTAATCGAGACCACGACGCGAATCGAACCGATCGGTTTCGGCTCAACGAATCGAACTTCCTTTTTCGGATCGACCTTTACCTCTCCTTTTGCGTCGACCTTTAAATCTGTACGGGGTTCCGAAACGATAGCGCTACTTACGATCGGAACCCAAACGTCCCATCCCCGTTCTGGTCCATCGCGGTCCTCGTGAAGTTCGGTCGTAATTTTAGAAATTTCGGGCGCTTCGAATTTTACGTCTTCCGGATCTTCCTCGATCGACGAAGCGACCAGGATATTTTTACCGCTGACCGGGTCCTTACCGAATACTTCGATTCGTCGAATGTTTGGCTGCAGGTAAAGAAATTCGCGAACGCGAGATTCAATCACGACTTCGCGGTTTACCTTCTGGAAGAGTCGCTGCGCAATAATCTCGCTCGCGAGGGTCTTTCCCGCCGAAACGCCGATTTGTTCGATTTCTCGGAGCAGGGTCGGTCGAAGAAAAAAGTGCGCCGAAAAAGCGAGGAGAGAAAAAACCGGAACGAGGACGCCGAGAATCGCGAGAGACATTTTAGCGCGGAGATTGAGTTTCTTGAGTCTCGCACGGAGGGACATACCTCTCTTTTACCACTTGCCACCGTCGGGTTATAGTGGCTTGAATCAAATGGAATTCTTATGGAACACGGCCGAATTAATGCCTTAAGTCATATCTCGGAAGACACCACCCGGGTCAGCGTGCAAAACCTGCGGGGGACTTTTCACGTCGAAACCCCTCGTAAATCGGCGTCTAAACTGCAGGTCGGCGACCTGGTTGAGTTTCCTCCGAACGGAAGGAACGCGGAGGTTCGGCTACTGACCGCGACCCTGCGTCCGGGATCCCTAAGTTGGTCGCACCGGGTCCTCGACTCTCGGCGTCTGAAAGCGCTCAAAGTACGATCCGCAGTCGAGCAAGGGATTCGCGAATACTTTTTAACCCGAGACTTTTTAGAAACCCGGACTCCCCTCCTGGTTCCTTGCCCCGGAATGGAAATCCATATTCGTCCCTTTTCTGTGGGTGAGCGAGCGTACCTACCCACCTCTCCGGAATTCGCCATGAAACGGCTTCTCGTCGGAGGTTTAGAGAAAATTTTTCAAATTTGCCCTTCGTTTCGGTCCGAACCCACTTCGAACACCCACCATCCAGAATTTACGATGCTCGAGTGGTACCGTGCATACGACACCATCGAAACGATTCAAACCGATACCGAAAACCTGGTCGAATACCTCGCAACCAAGATCCACGGTAGACCCGAGTTTACATTCCAAGGTCGCGTGATTTCGGTGAAGACACCGTGGCCCCGCCTTCGCGTGCGTGATTTATTCCTCGGAGTCGGAGTCGAACTCATACCGCCCGGTTCGAACGGAGCTCCCCTTCAGAACGATGCGCTCCGCGACCACTGCCGACGCCTGGGTATTGTCCCGAGCGAAAGCGATACCTGGGATGACCTCTATTTTAGAATCTGGTTGAACGTGATCGAACCGTCATTACCCGCGGACCGGGCCGTTTTCGTCGAACGATATCCCCGCTCCCAGGCTGCCCTCGCCGTACTCGATACTGATTCGGATGGTTCGACTTGGGCTAAGCGCTTCGAATTCTATATCGGTGGCCTCGAACTCGGGAACGCATTCTCCGAACTCACCGACGCCCGGGAACAGCGCGCCCGATTTCTTAACGACATGCGGGAACGTACAGAAATTTACGGACCGAGCTTCCCCGTAAACCCCATCGACGAGGAGTTTCTCGGAGCGCTCGAAGAGGGACTTCCTCCTTCGGGAGGAATCGCGGTCGGCGTCGATCGACTCGTCATGCTCCTAGCCGATGAACCCGAAATTGAAAAAACCACCTGGCTCCCGAGTTTTAGTGGAACGTCGCCGAACCTGAGCTAATCCTAAGCGATCGGGGGTGCGTTTTTTTCGACCGCTTCGACGGCCTCCTGATATCGGTAAAGGCGCGCGTAATAACCCCCGGACCGAAGTAAAGCCCCGTGGGTTCCTTTTTCAACGAGTTGTCCTTTATGGAGGACTACGATGAGATCTGACTTACGGATCGTCGCGAGTCGATGGGCGATCATGACGAGCGTTTTTCCCTTCGTCTCGATATCGAGTGCCCGACCAAACCGAGTTTCCGTATCGGAGTCGACGTTCGCAGTCGCCTCATCTAAAATCCAAAGATCGGGACTTTTCTCGATTGCTCGAGCAAATGAGAGGATCTGGCGTTCGCCCATCGAAAGGTTAGATCCCCGTTCATCGAGCTCAGTCTCGACGGGTTTCATGAATCCCATTCGCGTGAGCGCCGCACGGGTCGTTTCACTTCCGCGCAGATCCCCCCGCCAGAGAGAAATATTATCAGAAATTTTTCCGGAGAAGAGGAAAACATCCTGCTGAATAATTCCAATCCGGTTTCGCAGCTCACGCTTCCCATACTCGCGAATATCCCGGCCGTCGATGAGGATCCGACCCCGAATCGGTTCATAGAAGCGCAGGAGGAGCGAGATCAGCGTGGTTTTCCCCGCACCGGTATGTCCAACGATGCCTACCCGCATTCCCGGTTCGAGGACTAAGGAAAAGTCTCGCAAGACCCAGTTTTCCGCTTCGTAAGCGAACCAAACGTTTTCAAATTCAATCCGACCTAAAATCGTCGGACTCTGGCCCCCGAGGTTCTCGAGATCCGCCTCATCTTCTGACATCTCGGTTGCCCAGTCGAAAAGACCATAAATACGTTCGGCGGAAGTCATTCCGGAGAGGAAAACGGTCCACTTATCGACGACTTCGCGTACGGGTTGGAAAAGGGCGAGAAGAAACGAAATAAACGTGACGAGTTCGCCGGGCGTAATTTTCGCCCGGAGAAAACCCGCGCCGGTCGGATTCACTCCGAGTGCCATGGCCCCGCCGTATGCAAGCACGAGAGCGACTCCGAGCCCGGAACACCAAGTAATGAGGGGTTGGAAATAAGCGTAAACCCGAATCGCCGCAATCTGAGAAAAAGAGTACGCCTCGTTTACCTCTCGGAAGCGAGCGAAGTGAAAAGGAATTCGATTAAAAAGGTGCACGACCTTCATCCCGAGAATATTTTCCGCGAGAAATGCATTCAGGGCCGAAATCCGCATCCGACTATCGCGATACGCCTCGATCAGTTTTCTCGAAAATCTAACCGAAAAGTAGAGTAGAACCGGAAATACGCACAGGGCGATGAGCGCGAGCCGCCAGTTCAGGGCGAAAAGCCAAATCAGACTCCCGAGGATAAAGAGGATGTTCCCGAAAAATGTTACAAAGCCACCGGAAAACATTTCACTCATCGACGAAGTGTCGTTCGTTAAGCGGGTAATGAGACGCCCCACGGGCGTGCGGTCATACGTCGCGATCGGAAGTCGTTGGTAGAGAGAAAAAATCCGAAGCCGCAATTTCTGCATCAAGCTTTGCGCTAGAATTTCAAACGCGTATTGCTGTCCGATCATCGACGTAATTCGGAGAACGATTAAACCGAAATAGAAAAACGTCATGCGAGCGAGCATGGAATTATCACGCGGAATAATCGCCTGATCGATTGCCCGACCGAATAACCGGGGTTCGTAAAGCGTGGCCGCCGTTCCCCCGAAAACGAGGATCGCGCCGAGGACGAAGGCCGTACGCTCTCCCGCCAGGTCGCGAATCACTTTCGCCACGACCGCAATCGAGGGCCGTTTTGATTTAAAGTCTTCGACTTCGACGTAGTGGTCGAGGGTGGAACTCACGGGGCACCTCGCACTTCGAGTTTTTGATCGAGCGCGTCCATGTAGCTTTCGAGATCTTCCTTCAGGCGTTGCTCTTCATGGAACTGAGAATAGATTCCACTCTTCTTTAGAATTAGTTCCGAATGCGTCCCCGCTTCAACGATCTCTCCTTGTTCGAAAACAAAAATTCGGTCCGCTTCCTTTACCGTGGAAATTCGGTGCGCCGCCACGAGTTCGGTATTCCGAGAAGCCCGTTCCCGAAGTCCCCGAAGAATTCCTTCTTCGGTCTTCACATCCACGGCCGAAAGTGCATCGTCTAAAATCAAAATCGGAGGTGCCGCCGCGAGCGCTCGGGCGAGAGAAACGCGCTGCTTTTGCCCACCGGAGAGATTCACGCCTCGTTCCCCGAGGAGCGTGGTGAAACCACGAGGAAGTCCCCGAATTTCGTTCGCTACCGACGCCGAAAAGGCCGCCGCGTGAATAACGGATTCTTTTTCCTTGGGGTCCCAGCCGTGGAGAGCAAATCCAATATTTTCGTAAACCGATTCGCTAAAAAGGAAAACTTCCTGGGAAACAAATCCGATCTGGGAGCGAAGGATGTCGATCGGCCAAGCTTCGACCGGCACTCCGTCGACGAAGACCGTCCCGGCGGGAGCCGGATAAATCCGGGGAATCAGGGAAAGAAGCGCCGACTTCCCCGAACCGATTCTCCCGACGAAGGCGGCCCGCATACCGGGCTCGACGGTTAAAGAGACGTTTTTTAAAACTAGACGATTCGTCTCGTCCGCGGGAAAAGAAAAACTGAGATTCCGAATTTCAATTCGCCCGGCGGTACGTGCGCGCGGGGACGGCACGAATCCCGCGGGTAATACGGGATCACTCGCTACGCTAATATTAGAGTTTTGCCGAAAAACGTTCTTCAAGCGCGCAGAACTCGCGAGCGCACGCTGGTAGCTACTCGCCGCGAATCCCAGGGCGACCATTGGCCAGATCATTTTTTGGATATACCGTTGAAAGGCGACGAACGTACCGAGGGTGACGACGCCCGCGCCCACGTACCGACCACCGAACCAGATGAGTCCTACGATTCCAAAACTAGCAAAAAAATCCATGAGCGGACCAAATGAACTCTGAACTCGGGAAAGGCGCAAGTTCCGACGGATGTATTCCTCCCCGAGTTTCCGAAAGCGAGTGTACTGCGTCTGTTCACGCGCATACGCCTTCACGATACGAATCCCGTTTAAATTCTCCTGCGCCATCGCCGAGAGTTCGGAAAACTGATCTTGGGACGCTTTATAACGGTCGTGAATTGCTCCCTCGAGTTTCCAGACGAGGAACGGGATGAGCGGGATCGGAAGGAGCGCGATAAATGCCAGCCGCGGAGAAAGCAAATACATCGCTACCGGTACCGTAGCCATGTAGAAAAGGGAGTCGGCAAAAGTGAGGAGGCCGGGTCCTAAAAATTGCCGCACGGACTCGACGTCGCTGTTCGCCAGCGACATGAGTTCCCCTACCCGATTCTTATCGTAGAAGCTTGCGGGGAGTCCGAACAGTTTCTCGGCAAAATCACCCCGAAGGTCTCGACCCGCAAGCATACTCGAACGAATGAGAAAGATTCTCCATCCCCAGCGGCAAAATCCCTGGAGGAACATAATGAAGAAATAGGAAAGGGCGAACCGAATCAGCTTTGCGTAAGGTTCGGACGCCATAACCGAGTCGACCGCGCTCTTCAGGAGGAGCGGCGGGAGAATTTCGAGGAGATCGACGAGGACGAGCGAACAAAGGCCGAAAAAAACAAGTTTCCGGTAACGGTATAAATAGGTTCTGAGAAGCGAAGTCCGTTCCTTTAACGAACTAAAGGAGGAACTTGCAGTCGAAGCTGCTGAAGACATTTTTCGAAGTCCGTGGGTAAAGGGGCCGTGAGGGTGAGCTCGAGTTTAGTAATCGGGTGAGGGAAAGTCAACGAAGCGGCGTGGAGCATAACCCGGGGAATTGGCTCTAATCCCGTATACTTTAAGCTCCCACCGTAGCTGAGATCGCCCAGGATCGGGAATCCCGCTTCGGCGAGGTGCACCCGAATCTGATGCATCCGGCCAGTCCGGGGCTTTGCCTCCACGAGGGCAAAGCCCGCGGCTTCTGCCAGGACCCGAAACCCCGTGAGTGCGCGGTCTCCACCCGCATTCACGGAACGCATCTTTCCCGCCTTCCCTTTATCGCGGGCCAAAAAGTTATCGACGTTCCACGCGGGCGCGAGTTTCTTTCCGTGAGTACTGACGAGCGCAAGGTACGTTTTCTGCGCGAGGTGCTCCTGGAAAATGCGGCCCACTTCAGCGTTTGCAGACTTCGCGACGGTAAATATCATAACTCCGCTCGTGTCTCGATCGAGCCGATGGTGGAGCCCCACGTACGGCTCCTTCCCATCGCGGTTCCAAAGAAACTTTTTTAGAAGTGCGAAAAGATTCGCGCGGGCTTCGTCGAGGGTCGGCTGAGTGGGTAGACCGGCGGCCTTTCGCACGCCCAGAATCCATTCGTCTTCATAAATAATGTCCGCATCCGTTAGGGTGAAGTCCGTCGAAGTGGCAGATCCCGGCGCGCCGGTCACTCGCCCGGACGAGGACCCTGACACGGCCCCGAGCTTATCCGCATCGATAAAGACGTCAATTTTCGCCCCGGCACGAACATTCTTCGAGGCAATCCGGATGCGTCCAGAATTTAAATAAACCGCGCCGGCAATGATGAGCTTTCGGATTTTTCCCTTCGAAAGTTCCATCCCCGAAGCCGCGGGTAAAAGCTGCGCGAGCGCTTGATCGATTCGCTGGCCTTCG
>JANXTV010000331.1 GCA_025352185.1 Oligoflexia bacterium | reverse complement strand
GCCGAGCATCGTGGCCATATTCGGATGGATCATGCCGGACCCCTTACAGATCCCGGTAATCCGCACTTTTCCGCCCGAGAGTTCGACTTCAGTCATGACCGTTTTCGGCACGAGATCGGTCGTGAGAATCGAGAGGGCGAACTGCTCCGCGTAGTCCGCGGCATTTTCGACGAGTTCGGTCGCCGAGGCTTCGAGTTTTTCGATCTCGAGCTGTTTACCGATGACGCCGGTCGAGGCCGTCAGGACTTGGTGCGGGAGGCAGCCGATCACTTTCGATACGGAAAGCGCCATTCTCCAGTTTTTATCGCGACCTTCCTGGCCGGTGGCGGCGTTCGCCTGGCCCGAATTCGTGACGATGGCGCGTACGTGTTTAGACGGGAGAAGTCCCATGCAGTAGGTGACGGGCGCGGCTTTACACTCGTTTTTCGTGAAAACGCCGACGCCTACGGCTTCGGGTTCCGAGAGAATTACGCCGTAGTCCGGGCGATAACGACGAACACCCGAGTTCACACCGCCCGCTTTAAAGCCTTTAGGAAGAGGGGTTCTAGAAATGCCTGGTCCAGTAGTCATCGTCTTTCGTTCTCCAAGAGTCCCTGTGTAGCGGGCTGGTCGATGATTCGATTCCAGTTTTCTACGGCCTGGGAGGCGGCACCTTTTAAAAGATTATCAATCAGCGAGTAGAGGTAGAGTTTCGGCGCGCCTTCGCTCGAATCGACCGTGTACGCGAGTTGTACCCGGTTCGTTCCGACGACTTGCTTTAGGGAGAGGAGTTTCGCTTTCGACTTATCGCCGATCGGGGCGAATTTCGCGAGTCCGTACCCCGAGTACGCATTCGAGAAGGCCATCGTTACGTCGTCGAGCGACTTTCCGGGAGCGAGGGTCGCGTAAATTCCGGCGATGATTCCCCGCGGGGTCGGAAGGAGGGAAGTCGAGAAGAAAGGCGAGATCTTCACGCCGGTGTACTTTTCCGCATATTTCGTGATTTCCGGATAGTGCTGATGTCCGCCGATTTTATAGGGAAGGCATTCGCCGTCCACTTCCGAAAGGAGCAGCGCTTCGGAGGCTTTCTTTCCGCCACCGGTCGTGCCCGATTTCGCGTCGATCACGATCGTTTCGGTTTGGACGATGCCCTCTTTTAGAAGAGGAAGGAGGCCCATGAGAACCGAAGTGACGTAGCAGCCGGGGTTCGCGACCAGGATGCCCTGGCCGTCTTTCTTCGCGAAAGGTTTCGCGAAGGGTACGAGGCCGTATTCAGCGTTCGAGAGTTCGGCGGTAGCCGAGTGGGTGAACCCGTACCACTTCGGGTACTGGGCGGCTTCCAGCCGGAACGCGCCGGAGAGGTCGACGACGTTTACGCCTTTAGCGATGAGCTTCGGGGCGAGTTCGAGGGATACCTCGGCCGGCGTGGCGAGGAAGATCGTGTGGTAGGAGCCCGCCAGTTCCGGAGAGTCGAGGGCGCTCATGGGGAGCGTCGAGACGGCGGCCGCGGCGTCGGAATAGAGTTCGGACGAAAGGGAAAAAGCGGCAGGATCCGTCGCAAAGCAAGCCGCGAGTTTCGCGCTCGGATGCGAGAGGAGAAGGCGTGCGAGTTCAATCCCGGAATATCCGCGAGCGCCGACGATTCCCACGGGATAAAGCCCTTGGGAATTCAGCGATTTCGATTGAATGCCGTCCGCATATTTATGCACCATAATAGATAAATATGCGCATATTCACCCCCAGTCAACGAATATTCGTTGCATACTTGAATTATTATGCATAAATGAGAATACCTAAAAACAGCGCTTCCGAGGAGGAGCCATTCCGATGAGCCCAACTAATTCTAAAACCGACACCACCGCCGCTAACGGTAAAAAGACTGTCGTCCTCGTTTATTCGGGCGGACTCGATACGTCGATCTGCATCCCGATGATGAAAGAAGATTACGGTTACGATCACGTCGTTACGGTTACCGTCGATGTCGGTCAGCCCGCCGAAGATATCGCCCAAGCCGCTGAGAAAGCGAAGATCATGGGCACCGAGCACTATACGGTCGATGCGAAGGAAGAGTTCGCCGCCGAATACTGTTTCCGCGCCGTGAAGGCGAACGCGATGTACGAAGGCTATCCGCTTTCGACTTCCATTGCGCGGCCGCTGATCGCGGCAAAGGCTGTCGAAGTCGCCGAGAAACTCGGCGCGAAGGCGTTTGCCCACGGATGCACCGGAAAAGGGAACGATCAGTTTAGAATCGAGTACGGAATTCGCGCGCTGATGCCGGATGCGATTATCCACGCGCCGATTCGCGAGAAGAACCTCACGCGGACTTGGGAAATCGAATACGCGAAAAAGAAGGGCGTGCCGATTCAGCAGTCGATCGATAAAATTTGGTCGATCGATGAAAATCTCTGGGGGCGCTCGATCGAAGGCGGCCGCTTAGAAGAACCGAATTTCGCGCCGCCGGAAGAGATCTTCCAGTGGACGAAGTCCCCGAAGAACGCTCCCGACGTCGTGACCGAATTAAAAATGGAATTCAAAGGCGGGATTCCCGTCTCCCTAAATGGCGAAACTTTTACCCCCGCGAAGTTCGTTGCGAAAGCGAACACCTACGCCGGTTCGAACGGAATCGGCCGCATCGACGTGATGGAAGACCGGATGCTCGGACTGAAAGTTCGCGAGAACTACGAATGTCCGGGTTCGACCCTCATTCTGACCGCGCATAAGGCCCTCGAGGCGCTCGTGCTCACGCGTGAGGAAATTAAGTTTAAGGAAAAGGTCGACGCCCAGTGGGGCGAAATCGCTTACCAGGGCCTCTGGTGGGATCCGTTTAAAGACGATCTCGAAGCGTTCATTAATAACACGCAGAAACGCGTAACCGGATTCGTGACGATGCGCCTTTATAAGGGCAGTCTCCAGATCATCGGTCGCGAGTCGCCGTGGGCGCTTTATTCGGAGGATCTCGCTTCGTTCGATACGACGACGTTCGATCAGCGGGAGTCTACGGGTATGGTGAAGAATTTCGGGCTACAACAGCGGATGTTCTTTCACCTGGCTAAGAAGATGTAATGGGTCTGGGTTTCGCGGGGCGGGGCTTTGGCCTGGACGTTCCCGGCTTCAAATTTTCGCGGACCGGGCATCCTGCCCTTCGCATCCGCCCGGCATCCTGCCTGATGCAATCCGGAAAATTTGAAGACCGGGAACTAGCGGCCAAAGTCCCGCCCCGGCGGTACCCGGAAACGTTACGGTTCGTCACGAAAGTGAAGGAACGACCGCTTTTTGCGGCGGATTGAGGAAAAGGTCGGTGGACGGGGGCTCCCCGTCGACGGAGATTTTCACAAGATGACGTCGAATTCTGGGTGCAGAGTTTGATTGGGTTACGACTCTCTGGCGTAAGCTTTTCGAAAGCGCCGCCCACTCGGTCGGACGTCTTTCAGAGCCCGCTTCACTTTTTGGGAGGAGTGATTCGGGATTGAGCCAGGCAGGATGCCGAGCGGGCTCGAAGGGCAGGATGCCCGGTCCCGCAATCCACTCCTCCCAAAAAGTGAAAAAGGGATCTGAACGATGAGCAAACTCTGGGGCGGCGCCTTCGAAAAAGAAACAGACAAACAGGTAGAAGTCTTCACCGCCTCCATGGCGATCGACGAACGCCTGTGGGAAGTGGACATCGCCGGATCGATCGCTCACGCGACGATGCTCGGAGACCAGGGTATTCTCCCGAAGGCCGAGAGCCTCGTGATTATCGAAGGGCTAAAAACGGTCGCGGCCGGAATCACTTCGGGGAAACTCGTTTTTAATCCCGATGCCGAAGATGTTCATTCCGAGATTGAACGATTCCTTACCGATGCGGTCGGCCCGGTCGCCGGAAAGCTCCACACCGCACGTTCACGGAACGATCAGGTCGCGACCGATACCCGGCTCTACCTTCGTTCGAAGATTCTCGATTTTAACCGCGAGTTAAAATCCACGCAGGAGTGGCTCGTTACGGCCGCGAAATCCCACAAGGAAACCGTCCTTCCGGGGATGACCCACCTTCAGCACGCGCAGCCGGTTTCACTCGCCCACCACTTACTCGCGTATTTCTGGATGTTCCAGCGGGACCGCGAACGACTCGCCGATATGGTAAAGCGAGTAAACCGAATGCCGCTTGGATCGGCGGCTCTCGCCGGCACGACCTTTCCGATCGATCGCGGCCAGACGTCGAAGCTTCTCGGGTTTGAAGGCCCGACCGAAAACTCCCTCGACTCCGTTTCGGACCGGGACTACGTCATCGAATTTCTTTCGGCGGCGTCCCTGATCATGATGCACCTTTCTCGGCTGAGCGAGGAACTCATCATCTGGTCGACTCCCGAATTCGGTTACGTTCGCCTCGACGATTCGGTGACGACCGGTTCGAGTATCATGCCGCAGAAGAAAAACCCCGACGTCGCCGAACTCATCCGGGGAAAGACGGGCCGAGTTTACGGGGCGCTCATGGGGGCCCTGACGATGCTGAAAGCGCTCCCACTTTCCTATAACCGGGACCTCCAGGAAGATAAGACGTTCCTATTTGAAGGGGTCGATACGGCGCTTGCGAGCGTGCGGCTCATGCGCCTTATGCTCACCACCGCGAAATTTTCGAAAGAGCGAATGGCAAAGTCTCTCGAAGGAGATTTTTCGAACGCGACCGAAATCGCCGATTACCTCGCGGCGAAGGGACTTCCGTTTCGCCAAGCCCACGAAGTTTCCGGTCGCACGGTTAAGTTCTGTAGCGAAAATGGGAAGCGCATTGAATCGCTCACCCTTGCGGAACTCCAGTCGATCGACCCTGGGTTTTCGTCCGATGTTCTCCCCCTCCTATCCCATTTCGCGGCGATGAAGGCCC
>JANXTV010000312.1 GCA_025352185.1 Oligoflexia bacterium | reverse complement strand
GTCGAATGCGTTTTGAGAATTTCGTCGGAACGAACTTCGTTATACATCGAGGTAAGAATCCCCGACTGCATTTCGATTCCGCGTAACGCGATCAACGCCTGAGTCACCTTATAGACTTCGGTGAGTTTTCCTTGCATCAGTGCTTTTTCGGCACGCGACGTCAGTTTCTTTTTCGGTAGTACGATCCACTGGTGTCCAAAGGCGTTATAGAGACCGTCTTCATCCTTCAGCGCATTTTGAAACCAGGACATCATCTGTTCAAACTCGCCGTAGGATGTCTTGGGTTTGAAATTGAGTTCCCAGTCCCCGAGAAGTTCAGTGACCATTCGGGAAATATAATTCTCGGGTTCCCCGAAGATCGGTTTCCACTGGTTAAAGTGAGTCGGGATGGTATCGGTTGCGCGCGCGGCATCAAACACGCGTGGATAAGCTTTCATCGCGCGATCGATCCAATCTTTCCCGCCCATACCGGAAAACTCACCGTCGAAAATCTGGGCCCGCACGTCCTCCGTGATAAATGCAAACGGACGATCCGAAGTTTGTTTTAACCAGTTCTGGAATGTTTCCTCGAGCTCTGGCAACTCTTTTCGTCCGTACTGAGCCACCTCGGGCAGAACCGGCATCGGTACGAGCTCTCCCTTGAAGCTTTTAATCGGGGTAGTAATCGCGAACTTTCCTTTTGAAAGACCATTTAGGAAATCGGTGAGAAATTCTTTACGCTTATCGCCCCGTAGTGTGCCTAGGATCATCCCAAAGTCTTTTTCACTCGGGCTCATAATGCGCGTGATGAGCGCATCTCCCCCCTCTTTTTCACCGCCGAAGGAAACCGCGCCAGCCGCCGGCGAAATTTGAAATTCCACCGGCTCGTGGGTAAGCGACGAACGGGTCATTTCAGTCCATACTTCCCACGCAGTCTTCGCATTTGAAATTCGGCGAGGCGGAAGGTCCGCCGCCATGCCCGAGGCCGCTCCGATTAAAAGAGTGAAAACGAGTAAATGGGCGAATGGATTTCGAAATAGGCGTGGGGTTAGAGATAGGAGGAAGCTCTTCACCTAAGTCCGATCGGAAGAGTCCGGGTCAGAATTTAGGAAATCTTATGCGTCATCTCCCAGTAACTCGAGGTCGCACCCGTCAAATCGTTGTCGCGGACTCTCCGGTTAGTATGGCTCTAATTTACGAAGGGGTATCCGGAAGATAGACTAGCCTCATGCGGCTGAGCCTTTATCTATTGATCGCTCTCGGACTCGGGGGAATTAGACCCACGACCGGCGCATCTCCCACTCACATCGAGCTCCAGCTCCGTTGGTACCACCAGTTCCAGTTTGCCGGATATTACGCCGCGAAAACCCACGGCTTTTATGACCGCGCGGGACTCGACGTTAAAATCCTCGATGCGAAGCCGGGCCTGACATTAACTGACTTCGTCCTCGGAGGAAGGAATCGGTACTCTATTTCCGGCCCCGACCTACTCGTGGAGCGAGCGCAAGGGAAACCCGTCATCATTGTTTCTACGATCTTCCAGCATTCCGCGGACGTCATTTTAACTCTCGCAAAAAGCGATATCCGCTCACCTAAAGATCTCCTCGGAAAAACCGTAATGGTACGTACCCAAAACGTACCGGCTTTCCGCGCGATGATAACTGCCGAAGGGGGTTCGCCCGAAAAAGTAAAATGGATCCCTCACTCCTGGAAGGATTCCGACCTCACGAGCGGAAAAGTCGACGCCATGAGCGGGTACCTCTCCACCGAAGCGATTCGAATTGAAAAGAACGGTTTCCCCGTCCGGGTGCTTGATCCGATACAGTCCGGAGTCGACTTCTACGGTGACCTCCTCTACACGTCTGAAGAGACGCTCCATATGGATCCCGAAGCCACGCGTGCGTTCGTGAAAGCGACGCTCGAAGGATGGCGATACGCGTTTGATCATACGGATGAAATGATTTCCTATATTCTAACCCTCCCGGGCGTAAAAGAGCGGGGACTCAGCGATGAACTCCTCCACCTCGAGGCGGCCGCGACCCGAAAGCTCGTCGAACCCGACTTAATCGAACTCGGATACTCGAGCGACTGGCGATGGGACCGCATCGCCCAAATTTACAAGAAGCTCGGCCAGCTCCCCGAAGACTTCTCGATTCACGACCTCCTTCTCCCCGATCCGAAGACTGCGGGACAAGAAAGACTTCGAATTTTAAAAGCAATCGGTATCGGGGCCGGAGTGCTGGCGCTTCTGGTCTTTCTCTGGCTTTACGAACTTCGTATCCAGGTCCGGAGAAAGACCCTCGAGCTAAAACAGGCGAGCGAAGTGAAGAATCTTTTTCTCGCTAATATGAGCCACGAAATTCGTAC
>JANXTV010000310.1 GCA_025352185.1 Oligoflexia bacterium | reverse complement strand
GCTACGGCCGAGGCGGTGCTCCTCGCCCGGCTCACCTGACTCGATGATCGGAAAGCTCATCGTACACGCGAAAGACCGAACCGCGGCGATCGCGAAGATGCGCCAGGCGCTTGACGAATACGTCGTCGAAGGAATTCGAACGAACATTCCTCTCCACCGCCGAATCCTCGCGACGGACGCGTTCGCTTCGGCGAATTACGACACGAATTTTTTGGAAGAGTTCCTCTCTAAATCCGAGTAATATCGAATAGATGGCTAAGGGTACGCGCGCCTTCCAGGATGGAAGTTTTCGGCGCTCTTGGCCGGCGTTTTTTTAGACGTGCTCACTCAAGGAAGAGGCCGCGATGGTAAAGAATACTCCGAAACCGAGTTCCGATGCGACCCGCACCGATCTCGGAGATGATCTTCTTCAGACCCGCACCATCCTCCGTTCGGATCCATCCACTCCGCCCGGAGATTCCGTAAAGACCTCGCGGGCCACACCGTCGGCCGCCGCCGACGCGAGTCCGGAAGCGGGGGTCGAAGAACTACTCGTAAACTCAAAGATTCAAATCGGTGAAGGTTTTCTGGACGATGCGAAAGTTACGCTCCGCCGGGTGCTTCGGATCGACCCGGGAAATCTAACGGCGCGTGATCGACTCGAGGATATTCAAAAAACAGAGATTCGAAGACTGCTCGGACAGGAGGAGAATCCCCGGGGGTCGTTCCTTCGCTCGAAGAAAAAACTTCCCGAGTCCGATGAAACTCCCGAATCCGTCCTCGATTCGCTCGAACACGAGGTGGGACTTTCTCCGCTCGCATCTGAACAGTTTTTCCGGACCCCCGAGGAATTAGGGGAGTTTCTCGCGGGAATCGACCAGCTTTGTGCGGGCGCGACGGCCCAGGACCGGATGGATCTCGGCATTGGATTCCTCGAAATGGAACTCTACGACGTGGCCGTACGGCAGTTCCGCGCGGCCTCGTACCACGCCGAAAGTGAACGTAAAGCACGAGGCCTTCTCGCGACCGCTCTCGTGGCCCAAAAGAAATTTCACGATGCTCTCATCGAGATCGAGTCCCTGATCGCCGACCAGAGTGGAACGCCGGAAGAAAAAATCGACTTTGGATATCTGGCCGGACTTGCTCAGGAAGGTCTGAAGAATTTTGAGGGCGCCGTACGATGGTACCGCGCCGTCGTTCAAATTAACCCCGAATACCGCGATGCTGCGGAGAGAATGCTCATAAACCAAAAGAAATGCGTAAGAACCCCGTCCTCCTCTTCTTCATCGTCGTCACGATCCTAATCGGATCTGCGGCGATGTATATCCAGAGTGCCGCCTTCGCTAACCAGCTGAAGCGCGTGCTGGCTAAGTACGTCCCGACGAACCTCGGCATCACGGCTGATTTTACGAATATTGCCATTCAGCTTTTCCCACCGGGCGTCGGGATCGTTAACCCACGTATCGCCGTCGCTGATCGAAACGCCGCGAATGTTCCTCCCGGCACCCAGATCGAAGCGGAACGGATGGAGCTCGCATTTCGGCCGCTCCAAATCCTCTCGGGACGGGTGAGTATTCACGAAGTTCGGATTATTAACGGGAAGTTGAAGACCTCACTCATCCCTCGTCCCGCCGAGCCGAAGAAAAAGAAAACGGCGGGGATTTCGTGGCAGGATATTCTAGAAATTCAGACCGAGCGAGTGATGCTCGAGAACACCGCCGTAGAACTCGATATCCCGAGTTTAAAAACGCATACGTCTTTTAACGCGAAATCGGTCGAAATCGAAAAGATCACCGAAAAGAAGGAAAGCTACTATGACCTCGCCGTCCACCTCGGCGAGCTTCAGGCCGAGACACCGCCCAGTTTCCCGTACCCGAAGACCGTCGACAGTCTCCGGGTGTCGGCGCGGATCGGGGCGAACGGCGTAACGATTCGGGAGTTTGAACTCATTCGCGAGGGCACCCAGGCTTCGGCCAGTGGGAGTGTGACGGGGGATCTCCTGCGGGGAAGCGGATTGAAAGCGGATCTTGCACTCAAGCTCCAGGGAGACCTCGCGCGGATGCTCGACTTTCTCACCCAGGGCTCACCCGGAAAGACCGGCCGGGTAATGCCTCAGGGACACGTATCCTTCGACGGCCGTGCCCAGATGGAACTCGACCGCGTTCCCGAAACTCTTACCGCCACGGGAATTATTAAGGGCGAAAACTTTACGTACCGAAATTACCGATTCGACCAGGTCGACGTCGAAGGAAGTTATTCCGCAATCGCGAACGGCGAGGTCCCTGCCGACGAAATTATCGTGAAGCACGCTACGCTCGAATCCCGCGAAATTGAAAAAGGCGGAGGTAAGCAGCCGGGCCTGGGCGGTAAAGTGGAAATCGGAGCTTTCCATTATAACCTTTCAAAGCCGATTCCCCTGGAAACCACCGTCACGCTGAAACGGGCCCATGTATTGTGGCTGGGGGCGGAACTCCTGGAGGAACTCTATTCGCTCGACGGGCGTGTCACGGGAGAAACGAAGGTAAAATTTACGCCCGGAACCGCGGCTTCCCCCTTCGAGGTGCGGGGAGAAGTGGATTGGAAAGTCGAAGGACTCCAAATCGATAACCAGCGGCTCGGAAAAGAAAAGAAACTGAGCCGGATTATCCACGTAAAGGAATCGACCTTGAAAGGGCCAGTTTCCGTAACTCCTAGCGCGGTTAAATTCGAAAATATGACCATCGGGATGAAGTCGACGCTCCTGAATGTCGATGGCGCTATAAATATTTCCGATGCCGGTAAAACGAGTTACGAGATTCTCGGTGGCGGGCCGGTCGACTTTAAAGAGTTTGGCATCCTCGCGGAGAATCCGATCGAAGGGACTGGCGCCCTCGCAATCCGAGTTCACGGTCCGGCATCGGACGTAAAAATGGACTTCGATGGATCGATTAATAATTTTCGATACCTGAGTATGAATTTCGGCGAGTTCCGGGGGCGCGTGACTTGGGACGATATTTCTTCTGCCCTCCTTTTCCAGAAGCTCGAATGTATTCGGGGCCGTACGCGCTACCGACTCGACGGGAAAATGGACCTGGGCGAAAAAGATAAAATGGATTTCAAGGTCGATATTCCCACGGGCGGGAACATTAACGACTTCGCATCCATTTTTGACGATTTCACGAAGGACTTCTGGTGGTTTCCGAAATCCGTAACCGGTGCGATGCAGGGTTCTATGCGGGTTTACGGGGGAGTTTCCCTCAGCGAAATGATGGTCGACGCTTCGATTACCGGTAATCGTTGGGAATACTTTGGTGAAAGGTTTTCTAAGGTTCGCCTCGTAGGCGGGTACGACCGTGGAAAATATTTTATTTCAGATTTCGAGGGAACGAAGCGGCAGGGCCGAATTTTTGGTTCGATCGGTTTTGATGCGAAGTCGAACTACGATTGGAAAATCAGCTCGGAAAACTTTTCGCTGAGTGACATCGACCGTATCGCGAGTCTCGATATTCCCTTGCGCGGAACCGTGAGCGCGCATTCGGTCGGCAAGGGTCCGCCCGGAGCGGTCGAGTCGAAGACCGACCTTCGGTTAACGAATCTCGTTCTCCGCGGGAAGAAATTTGCGGACTCCGCCCTGACGATCGATACGAAAAACGGTCGAGCCCGTATCGAAGGGAATGGGATCGGTGATCAGGCCACGCTGAAGGCGCTGTATGATTTTAATCCCGGTAAAGAAAGTTTCGTTGATTTGCGTGCCGATGAACTCGATTTTTCGCCGACGATTCTCCTCCTGAATCCGGCGCTCATGCAGGACGAAAATCTTGCCGGGAAACTTACTGGCAGCTATCGCCTTGACTTTCTTTCCGGTCAGGCCGAGGTCGGGTCCGGTTCCGTAAAGCTAGCGGACTACGTCCTAAAAAAATCGGGTACTTCGTTTCGGCTCGACCATCCGTACGAGATGAAGATTGAGCGCGGGAGCTTTAATCTGCCCGCCGTCGGGCTCGTGGGCGATGAAGGAACCACGACGCTCGCGATGCGGTCGAGTTCCGGTAACCTTTCCGGTTCGATCCGGGGAAAGATGGACCTCTCGGTCGCCGAGTTTTTCACCTCAGCAATCGAGAAATCGGACGGCACGGTGAACCTCGACCTCGAGATCGGCGGCACCCTGAAGGCGCCAAGTATTTCGGGCAGTGGTAGCGTAACGAACGGTATGGTTCGCATTACGGGAATCGAAACACCGATTGAAAATATCGGAGGCGGATTTGATCTCCAAGACGGCGAACTTTTTCTAGATAGCTTCGAGTCGGACCTGGCGTCGGGTCGGGCAACGCTCGACGGTTCGATCGATTTCTTCCTTACGAAATGGCCGACGTTTGATCTCGCCATGGGACTGAACGGGAATAAGCTTAAGGTCTATCCCTTTCAGGTCGCGAAGGTGCGGGGGAAACTCGATATTACGGGTGATTCGCGGCCGTATCTCGTCGGGGGGAAAGTACTTCTCGAGAACGCTATCAGCCGTGAAAAAATAGCCACTGGTCGGGGTCCGGGCCTGCGGTCGGTACAGTACCTACCGCCTTCCACCGCCTCGTCGTCTACGGCCATACCGTTGTTTCGCCTCGATATTGCGGTCGCCGCGCCGGGGAACATCATCGTGCAGAACGAATTGATGGACGTCGAAGCTAAAGGGGACCTGCGTATTATCGGGAATATCGATAATCCGAAACCGCTCGGTACCGTTACCGCCGTCCAGGGTAAGATTCTCTTTAAGGATCGAAGTTTCCAAATCCAAAACGGAGTGATGGAATTCGATAACCCGACCGTCTTGAATCCACGATTCGAGGTTCTGGCTTTCACCGAGGTCGCAAATCGGCGGATTCAGCTTTTCGCTACCGGCCGATTCGATAGCCAGAAATTTGAATTCTCCTCGAATCCGCCTTTACCGGAGCCCGAGATCCTGAACCTTCTGGCCCTCGGAGTAACGGGAGATGAAAGTCGAAAGTTCCGGTCGAACGATCGTTCGGCCTACGAACAAGGCGAAGCGGCGTCCTTGGTGCTCCATTCCCTCGATTTTAATCGGGAGGTTCAAGCGAAGACCGGACTCCAGATCGGAATTAACGAAGCCGTCGACGACCGGACGGGCACGAGCGTTTTCTCGCGAACCTCGACGACCGATTCGAGCACGGCGCCGAAAATTGTGATTAAACGACAGTTCGGGAAGCGATTCGAAGTTTCCGCAGGGAGTACCGTCGGCGTCGGAACTTCGATTCAGCGCCAAGTGAACGCCGAAGTGAACGTAACGAACGGACTCTCCGTAATCGGAGTTTGGGAAAGTATCGAGGGAGCGACGGCCGAAGATCCAAAGCGAAACTCGTTCGGAGTCGACTTAAAGGTTCAAAAACGATTTAAATGAAGATGCTCTACGCAATCCTCATCGCGCTTTACCCCCTCTCGGTTCTCGCGGCCCCGGCCGCTCCCCCGGGCATTGAGATCGACGAGATTAACTTACTCGGCGTGAGCGCATTTAACCAAAAGGACCTCGAGAAGATTATCGAGGTCTCGCCCGGCGAACGCCTCGAGCGAACAAAAGTGATCCAAACCGCGAAAAACCTCCAGGAACTCTACCGGGCGGCCGGATATGAGTTGGTAAAAATCGATTCTCGAATTACGCAGCGACTTTCGAAGCCGGGAAATCGAGTCGAGAACGTACTGGAAATCGTTATCTCGGAAGGGCTTCCCTCACGGGTGGCGGCGGTGGAAGTCGCATTCGATAATCCGAACTGGAACGATCGGCTCGAGGGAGTTCCCGGAAAGATCGGGCTGAAGTCGGGGGATCTCTACGACCGAGAAAAACTACTGAACGGCTACCGATCGATTCAGGACGCCCTGACCGGCTATGACTTCCTTTCTCCGAAGGTGGAAGAAGCGGTGGTCGAAACGGTTAGCCCCGGAAATTATGGATTTACTCCCGAAGTCATTGCGAAGACGGCCCGGTGGGTTTCGCTGAAAGTGCGGGTTTCGCTCGGGGACCGGGTGGATTTCGGTTACCGAGGGAATACGGTGTTCCCGAATAGTCAGCTCGGGATTTGGGTCGACGAGCAGCGACTCCTCGGATTTAGCCAGGATTACGTAGAACGACTGCGCTCCCGTTTCGAAGAGGAGTACCGGAAGCTCGGGTACGATAAGATTAAGGTCGAAGTCTACACGTTCGAGGACCGAGAAAACCAAAAACGAAAAGTGACCTACGCCTTTACCGAGGGACCGCGGGTTGAGATCGAAAAAATCGAGTTCGATGGCAACTCGGTTTTCGCCCAGGGTACGCTTCTCGATAAGTTTAATGATATGGCTTCACCTTCCGTGGGCCGGGGCTACTACGTCGCGAAAGATGTCGAAAAGTCGGCCGAAGTTTTAGTCGAGTGGTTAAAATCTCAGGGATACCTCGCGGCTAAGCTCGTATCCATTTCCCGAAGTTACCGAAGTTCAGGAGATCGCGTGGATCTCGTGATCTATGTTTACGAGGGGGAACAGACGCTAGTAGACCGGGTCGACTACGAAGGGCTGACCGTTTTTAAGCCGACGGAGATTTCGAGCTACCTGGGGAACGAACCGAATAAGCCCCTGAATCTCTACGCTTTAAACGAGGGTCTCGAGAAACTGAAAGCGAACTACCGTGATCGCGGTTACCTCGATATCCGAATTAAGAACGAGGGAACGGCAAAATTAGTCCTCTACGCCCAGGAAAACCGGATTGCGGATATTCACCTCGAGATTGAGGAGGGCGTCCAATATAAGATTTCAAGGATTCAAATCGACGGACTTCAGAAGACCAAACCCGAAGCCGTCCTTCGGGAATTAGATATTCGCGAGGGCGAAATTCTTTCCGAGCGCGAGTGGTATCGATCCGAAGCAAAACTGCGGCGGCTCGGAGTCTTCGCAACCGCATCTATTAAAGCCTTTCCGGACCCCGATCGCCCCGACGGTAAGATTCTTCGCATTACCGTCGAGGAAGGGACCCCGGGACTGATCGCCGGTGGGGTCGGGCTCCGAGATGACATCGGGGGCCGAGTCTTTGGTCAGATCCAGTACGCAAATCTCTGGGGAAATAACCACACGGTTCTGCTCGCCGGGGCGGCGAATCGTCGGTTTCCGGGATTCGGATATAAATTCTGCGCGAGCGCATCCCAACAAGCCGAAGCCCCCAATTCCGATCACTGCTTCGTCGAGTATAATATTTCTCTCGGGTACGTTTGGCCGTGGTTTGCGTGGGGAGAGACGACTTTCCGACCGCGAATTTCTCTCGAGCGAACCCAGTTTAATAACTTCGATGCGAAAACGATCGCCCTCCAATTGAGTTGGGAGCGCTCCCTTTGGAAAAGTATCGGCCTCACGGGAGTGTTTGGTTACTCGTTCGAGGTGATCGAACAGTATAATGCAAACCAAGTGACGGATAACCAGCACCTCCGCATCGGTTCGATCACTCCGACCCTTATTCTTGATCGGCGTGATAATCCGCTTTCACCGACGAAGGGCACTTACACGACCGTCTCGTGGGATTTAGCGCGTCCCGAATTCCTTTCCCAGAATGATCCCCCGAACAGTCCCCCAATCGCCTTCTCTCGGTTTCAATTTCGGAGTGACCTCTTTTACGCACTCCCGAAAGGGATGGATCTCTTTTTAAGTTTTCGAACGGGTCTCGAGTATAACCTCGCGAAACCTCCGCCCGGAGCCTCGGGATCGGATTACGCCATCCCGTTGATTAAGCAGTACACGCTCGGCGGCGTCGGTAGCCTCCGCGGTTTCCGTGAACAGTCGATCTTTATCGACACGGGTACGGCGGTTCGCGGGAGTCTCACCTACGTAAATTACCGAGCCCAGCTAGATCTCCCGTTTGCGGGCAGTATGAAGTTTGGCCCGTTTATCGATTTAGCGCACCTTCGACTCGATGGTTATAGTCTCGGCGGAAATCGGTACGGCGTGGGCGCCGGCCTCCATTATAAGTCGCCGGTCGGTTCCGTGAACTTTGATCTGGGCTTTAATCCCGAGCCGCAACGTGGGGAAGATAGTTACCAGCTCCACTTTTCGATCGGGAATATCTAAGTCCGACGAAAAGGACGGCGAGTCCGGCCCAAACCATGAGGTAGGTGTGATCGGAAAACGTTCGGTCCCACGCGGAAAGTAGACTCGGGATCAGCACCATCCCGCCGAGAAAGATCCCGTAGAGGGTGCGCGTCTCCCGCGCCCGAAATCCCGGATCTTCGCGGAACCAGAGAAAAACGAGGGGTAAAAACTGGAGGTAGTTATGCTTCCACGCGAGCTGGGAAATCAGTACGGTGAGGCCGAGAGTGCTCGCGATCATCCAGTTTTCCCGCCGAATCTCGGGTGCGGCTCCCGGGGCCGATTTCGGCGAAGCGAATACGACGGCCACGAGGAGCGTGAGCTGGAGGAGCGGACTGAGGATTCCGAAGAGGGACACGTCCATTTTCCCGTCGAGCCACCACCAGAGGGCGCTTTGGAGCGACTGGACGTTTGTGAGCATGACTGCGGGATATCCAATCGTTTTCGCCTGGTTATACCAATCGACGAAAATGAGAGGACCCCGCTCGTAGAAAAAAATCGGGAGAAAATTTAACGTCACCGTCCATAGCCCGATCCAGATGAGTTCCTTTCCGCGCCGTAAGAAAAGGAGGGGCAGGCCGAACGCGAATGGAATAATTTTAAAACTCGCGAAAAGTGCGAACGCTAGGGTTGGGAGCGGGAGCGATCGCCTTCGATAATTCCACCAGGCGAAAAAAAGACAAAGGAGGAGGGGATTTATCTGCGCATTTCCGAAGTCGTGATTATGGAAACGGAAAAAAAGTAAGGCGATGAGAAAAGTCGCGAGGTCCCCGGTTCGCTTCCGAATTTCGAAGTAAATTGCGACTACGGCGGCGTAATTCAGCACGAAAAATAGGCTTCGGGCGAACTTAAACGGAAGGAGTGTCAGCGGAGAGAAGAAGAATGCGGTGAGCGGAAGGTAGCGGTACGGCGTACCTTCGAGTCGGTAAGGAGATTCTCCCGCCGCCGCGCGCACTCCCGCATTATAGTACGCGATAAAATCATTATCGCCCGCCGTCCACGACCGCACTAAGTAGAGAACGAAGAATAGCGCGGTGATCGTCCAGAATATTTTCGTCGAACGTGGAGTCGGTGGCGAGGCGATATTCATTCGGAGTGATTCATTTAAAGACGTAAGAAAAAGTGAGATCAATTCGCGTAAGGTTTTTCGGCTTGAACTTGAGCCCCTTTAGAACAATCTCGTGACAAGCCTGTGCATTTTTCGAAAGCGTGTACTCGAGCCAGTCAATGTCGGTTACATTTCCGAGCGGCGAAACGCGGAGTTTTACGCGCATTACGCCCTTCTCCGCGCCCCGACACGTATCGAGTTTTTCTTCCGCGGGAGCAATTCCTTCGTGCATCCACGCGTTGTCGGCGGGATCAATTTCGGCGGTCCCGCATCCGAAGAGAGTGAAAAGGAGGAGTGCGGCGAAGGTTCGCCGGGTTTTTATTGAGTTCAGCATGAAACGGATCTCCCAGAAAAAAGCGAATGCGTTCCCAGAGTAAATCGTGAGAAAGACGAAAATCACAGCAAATTGATCAAGTTAACGCAGCGCGTAGTTTGTGCCGGTCCGTAATTCGCAGCCGAATTCGGGACCGTACGCAGGATTCGGTAATTCTTAGAAAAAACAGTATGAACTTCGTTGACGTAACGGACCTAGCTTAGATATATCCAGTCCCCTATGTTGCAGCAGAAGTCTTATCAGGCAAAACAAGTCGGTCCTCATTTATTCGAACCCAAGGGCCCAAACGCCCCGAAATGGTACCCGCTGGTGCGAGCAGCAGCAAATTACTTCCACCTGCAAATACAGGCTTGGGTTTTCTTGATGCTGTTTCAGACGCGGATATTCTTGCCATGGCAGATCCTTACGATACTAACGGAGACGGAATTTCCGGAATACCAAATTGGGTGAATCCTCCGTCCTATTGCGATTACCGCAAAGAAAGCATCGAACAAAACGGCAAACACATGGGAAGGTTCGGAAGAAAAGGCGCTGCTTATGATCTGCTGCAACAGACCGCTAATGCTTATAACCAGGATATGGGAATTACTTCCACTTATGAATCTATAGATACTTATTCGCATGAAAAAACAGATGCAGAAGTAAGTAACGCAACAATTCATAATGTTGTTTTTTATTTGCGGACTTTGAAAGCTCCGATACAACGTGAGCCACAAAAAACAGAAATACAGTCAGGCAAAGCGATTTTTATCTCTGTTGGTTGTGAAGGTTGTCACAGATCAGAATTAAAAACAGGAGATTATAAAATCTCAGTTATAGCCAATAAAACTTTTTCTCCATACACAGATCTTCTTTTGCACGACATGGGAAATGACCTGGATGATGGATATACCGAAGGTTCGGCCAGAACATCTGAATGGAGAACGCCAGCACTTTGGGGGCTGGGATTATCTAAAAATTCTCAGGGAGGAAGTTATTATTTGTTACATGATGGAAGAGCAAAATCAATTGAAGCAGCCATTTTATTTCACGGAGGAG